>JAILCK010000328.1 GCA_024680435.1 Lachnospiraceae bacterium | reverse complement strand
GGCTCGAACCTGTGACCCTCTGCTTGTAAGGCAGATGCTCTCCCAGCTGAGCTAAGACCCCTTGTCTCAACCGACTTGATTAGTATAACTAAGCAGACACCTGTTGTCAAGCGGAAATTTTGTATTTTTTATTTTTTATCTCGATTTGATTTTTCTTTCGAATTCAGGTCATTAAAAATGAATTGTTTCTTTTGTTATGTTAACCGCGTGTCCCAATATAAAATCCATTAGGAATTGGGAGTAATTTGGATGGTTTCTTCTTTGTTATGTTAACTGATTTGGGCCAATATCAAATCCGCGCCCACTTGGGAGTAGAAAATGGCCATTTTTGCTCCCAATCCGGATTATTTTCTGTATTGGCCCAAGGCAGTCCTTCAGGCCCCCTGAAATCAAACAAAAATACTCCCAAATCGCCACCTTTTTCGTATTAGCCCAGCAATAAAAGAATTGCCCTTGCTTTTAGTGTTAAATTACTCCCAATTTTTAAATTATTACGTATTGGCCCACCGGGCGCCATGGAATCAGCTCACGCTGGTTTCGCTTCGTGCGGTTGCGCCGGAATATAAAAATATCGAGGGATTATATAATCCCTCGATATTAAATTAATCTACTGTTTCACGCAGCCTGCGCATCCTGCGCAGCCTGAGCCCATGGGGCTTTGAAGGTCTCTAATTGAGCCTATTAAGCATACGCTGTGAGCGGCAATGCCTTCTTTAGCGCCTGTAAAGCCTAAGCCTTCTTCGGTGGTAGCCTTGACATTTACGATTGATACTTCAATTCTAAGTGCCTTAGCTATATTCTTTCTCATTTCATCGATGTAAGGGCGCATCTTAGGGGCCTGAGCCAAGATGGTGGCATCGATGTTTTCTACATAATACATGTTTTGTTCAAGTAGGTTTCCCACTTCTTCAAGTAACTTAATGCTGTCGGCGCCTTTGTACTTTTCATCCGTATCGGGGAAGTGTAGCCCGATATCTCCAAGGGCTGCCGCACCAAGAAGTGAATCCATGACGGCGTGGGTAAGCACGTCTGCGTCAGAGTGTCCAAGAAGGCCTTTTTCATGGGGAATCTTTACTCCTCCGATGATTAAGTCTCTTCCCTCAACCAATTTATGAACATCGTATCCGTGTCCTATTCTCATTTACATCCTTTCGGGTGCTGAGAAACCAAGCATGTCGATGCATGTTTCAAGCACCTGCTTTGTTAAATTAATAAGTGCAATATAAGAGTTCTTTTTATTTACATCTTCTTCCGTTAAAATCTTTGTTTCGTGATAGAAAGAGTTAAGAGCGTTTGCAAGATCGTAGATGAATGCGCAGATCTTACTGGGAGCAAGCTCTTCATATGCAGCTTCCACAGTCTGTGAAAAGAAAGTAAGCTCCTTCATAAGCTCTTTTTCTGAAGCATTGTCTACACCTGAAATCTTGCAAGCATCTATCTTTCCGCCTTCGTTTGCAAACTTTTCAAGAATAGATTTAATACGAACGATTGTATATAAAATGTAGGGGCCTGAGTTTCCTTCAAAGGAAGTGAAGCGGTCCATATCAAAGATATAGTCCTTAGCGGGAACGTTTGACAAATCGCCGTATTTTAAAGCTGCAAGGCCTACAATCTTAGAAATCCTTAAAGCGTCTTCATCGCTCATTTCACGGTTTTCTTTTATCTTTTTAAGTGTAGCTTCGTTAACATCATTCATTAATGATTCAAGACGCATAACTCCGCCGTCACGGGTCTTAAAGGGCTTTCCGTCCTTACCGTTCATGGTACCAAAGCCAACGTGTGCTAGGTTTGTATCTTCGGATACAAGCTTTGTCTTGTGAGCGCAACGGAAAACCTGCTCAAAGTATAAGTCCTGACGCTTATCCGTTAAGTAGATGTAACGGTCGGGATTGTACTTTTGCTTACGGTCCATGATTGTTGCAAGGTCTGTTGTATTGTACAAAGAAGCTCCGTCTGATTTTAAGATAATGCAAGGAGGCATTTCCTTTGTGTCGGTTTCTTCTTTAACATCTACAACCAATGCGCCTTCGCTTAAATAAGCATATCCGCCCTCCTTCATGTATTTAACCATGTCGGGGATAAGCTCATGAACGCTTGATTCACCGTTCCATAAATCAAAGTGAACGCCTAAGTTATCATAGATACGGCGCATATCATTTACGGAAACATTGATGATGTGATTCCACAATGCGCGATATCCTCTTACGCCTGTCTGAAGCTTATATGTTTTTTCCAAAGCTTTTGCTTTGTACTCTTCGTCTTCCTTTGACTTTTTAGAAGCTGTAGGATAGATTTCTTCCAAGTCAGCAACTGTAAAGGGAGGCTCTACAGGGTATTCGCCTGTAAAAGACTCATCAAAATAAGGAAGGTCGGGCTTACGTAAAGAAAGCTCGTGCATAATAAGTCCCATGGGTGTACCCCAGTCGCCCATATGAATGTCGCTAATGGTTTCATGGCCCATGTACTTACAGATTCTGTTAATTGCATCACCGATAACGCCTGAACGCAAATGGCCTACGTGTAAAGCCTTTGCTACGTTTGGTCCGCCGTAATCAAGCATGATTTTAAGTTTCTTAGGTGTTTCCAATCCAAACTTTTCTTCGCTCGCCATCTTTGATACATAGTCTGCGAGGAAATCAGGATTAATGTTTAAGTTTATAAATCCCGGCATTACAGCTGACACTTCTGAAAATACCTTTGAATCTTTAAGGTTTTCAACAACTGTGTTTGCAATGTTTATAGGTGCGGTTTTAAGTGCCTTAGCTAAAGCCATTGCACCGTTACACTGATATTCGCAAAGGTCGGGACGGTTTGAAACATTAACCTTTCCCGCACTTTTGTCATAACCTGACTTTTCAAAAGCTATGCTTACTTCTTCTGATATTAATTCAAGTAACTTCTTCATTTTTACCTCTTTTTGAAAATGGACAACCGCAATAGTTTTGGCGGTATAGTCCGTATTTATTTGAAAGTTCTACGGAATGCTTATAGCCTTCCTTTTTCTTAAAGTCAGAGTAAAGCCACAAAACGCCTTCTTCCTTTGCAACTTTCTCTCCTATTTCATTTATTAAACGGGCATCCTTAAGGGGGCTTAGAGTAAGAGTAGTGGCAATGTAATCAAAGCCTTCCGCTTTTGCTTTCTTTGCGGTTTCTCTTAGTCTTAACTCAAAGCATTTGGCGCAGCGTCTTCCTCTTTCAGGCTCATTTTCTAAGCCCTTGGATACCAAGAAGAATTTTTCCGGCTCAAAGGGGCCTTCTACAAATTCAATCTTTGCATCGGGAAATTCGCTGTTAAGGATACCCACCAGTCTCTTAAGTTCAGCGGCCCTTTTATCGTATTCATCACGCTCTGCAATATTTGGGTTATAATAATATGCCGTAATATTAATCTTACCCTCAATATATGTAAGGCAGTGACTTGAGCAAGGAGCGCAACAGCACTGAAGCAAAAGACTTTTAGACTTAGTATCCTTATTATCTAAGGTTTCATCCAGTTTCTTTTGATAGTTTATCTGATTCATGGGTATAAGTATATCACAGGCGTGCAAGTTTGCACGCCTGAGTTTTTTAAACTTATTTAAAGTATTCAACACCGGATTCAAAGATCTTAAGATCCTGCTCTCCGTAAATGTTGATGGCAACGTGGTCGCCGCGTCTTTCTGAGTGAGCCATCTTACCTAAGCATCTTCCGTCTTCCGAAGTGATACCTTCGATTGCTTCATAAGAACCGTTAATGTTAAACTCTTCATCCATTGAGATGTTACCGTCAAAGTCGCAGTATCTTGTAGCCACCTGACCGTTCTTAAAGAGCTTATCAATCCATTCCTTACTTGCAACAAATCTTCCTTCGCCGTGGGATGCAGGGTTTGTGTACACGCCCCCAAGCTTAGCATTTGAAAGCCAAGGAGACTTATTTGAAACAACCTTTGTGTAAACCATCTTTGAAATGTGACGGTTGATGGTGTTGTATGTAAGTGTGGGCGAAGAAACGTCCTGGGCATCAATGATGGTGCCGTAAGGTACAAGACCTAACTTTATGAGGGCCTGGAATCCGTTACAGATACCAAGTGCCAAGCCGTCTCTTTCGTTTAAGAGCTTAAGCACAGCTTCTTTAAGCTTTTCGTTTCTAAAAGCTGTTGCAAAGAACTTAGCTGAACCATCGGGCTCATCACCTGCTGAGAAACCGCCCGGGAACATGATAATCTGGGCATTTCCGATTGCCTTTTCAAATTCCAAAACGCTCTCTCTTATATCATCCGCCGTCTGGTTCTTAAATACCTTAACAATGGTATCGGCTCCCGCTCTCTCAAAGGCCTTTGCCGAATCGTATTCACAGTTGGTGCCGGGGAATACGGGGATAAATACTGTAGGCTTAGCTACCTTATTCTTGCAAACATAAATTGAATCTGCCTTAAAAAGCTTATCTTCCAAAGGAGTGGTTTCTTTAACCGCCTTTGTGGGGAAGATTTTTTCTAAAGGCTTCTTCCAAGCTTCAAGGGCTTCGCTTACAGGTAAAACGGAATCTTTAAATGTAAACATTCCATCATCAGTCACTCTACCGATTTCAAAAGACTCATGTTCCTTTGTAACGATGTCTGCATCGGTTTCAACAAGGATTGCGCCAAGGTTATTTTTAAACAAGTCTTCAAGTTCTAAGGAGTCGTTAAACTTAACTCCAAGGCCGTTACCAAAGGCCATCTTTGAAACCGCTGCCATGACGCCGTTTGAATCGACGGTGTAGGCTGCCTTTATTTTCTTATCAAGGTTCAAATCTCTGATGTATTTGTACAAAGAAATTGCTTTTTCATAATTTACCATGTCGTAGTCATCATGCTCGATGGTAAATAACACTAATCTGTCTTTTGCTTTTTTAAGCTCGGGTGTAATAACGTTTTCTTCCTTATCAACACATACGGCAAAAGAAACCAGTGTGGGAGGAACGTCAATATCGTTAAAGGTTCCGGACATTGAGTCTTTACCGCCGATTGAAGGAAGGCCGAAGCCGATCTGTGCATCAAAAGCACCAAGGAGTGCTGAGAAAGGCTGGCTCCAACGCTTGGGCTCTTTGGTCATTCTCTTAAAGTATTCCTGGAAAGTGAAGCGAATCTTACTTGCATCACCGCCCGAACATACAATTTTTGAGATTGAAGAAAGCACTGCGTAGATTGCTCCATGGTAAGGCGACCAGCTTGAAAGGTAAGGATCGAATCCGTAGCTCATCATTGTAACGGTATCGCACTTTCCCTTTAATACAGGAAGCTTTGCAACCATGGTCTGAGTTTCTGTGAGCTGAGTCTTACCGCCGTAAGGCATAAGCACTGAGCCTGCTCCGATGGAAGCATCGAATTCTTCCACAAGGCCCTTTTGTGAGCACTCGTTTAAGTCTGATAAAACTGCCTTTGAGGCTTCTTTAAAGTCATTTGCCTTAACGGCCCTTTCTACATTATCTATAGAAATCTTTTCAAAGTACTTGTCCTTTTCATCGGGCATTGTAACGGTTACATCAGTTTCCTGGTGAGCACCGTTTGTATCAAGAAACGCTCTTGATAAGTTAACGATTTCTTTTCCTCTCCAGGTAAGCACAAGTCTAGGTTCTTTTGTAACTGTAGCAACCTTTACGGCCTCTAAGTTTTCTTCCTTTGAATATTCAAGGAACTTATCCGCATCCTTAGGATCCACAACTACTGCCATTCTTTCCTGAGATTCGGAAATGGCAAGCTCTGTTCCGTCAAGACCTGCATATTTCTTTGGAACTAAATCCAAGTTAACTCTTAATCCATCTGCAAGTTCACCGATTGCAACTGAAACACCGCCTGCACCAAAGTCGTTACACTTCTTAATAAGCTTTGTAACTTCGGGACGTCTGAACAAACGCTGAATCTTTCTTTCAACAGGTGCGTTACCCTTTTGAACTTCGGCTCCGCAGGTTTCGATAGAGCTTTCTGTGTGTACTTTGGAAGAACCTGTTGCGCCGCCGCAACCGTCCCTACCTGTTTTTCCTCCAAGTAAGATGATGATGTCTCCCGGGTCAGAAGATTCTCTTATTACGTTAGATCTCGGAGCTGCGCCCATAACGGCACCGATTTCCATTCTCTTTGCAACATATGAAGGATGATAAACTTCCTTAACATATCCTGTGGCAAGGCCTATCTGGTTACCGTATGAAGAGTATCCTGCCGCCGCAGTCTTAACAAGTTTCTTCTGAGGAAGCTTACCCTTAATGGTATCGGCAACAGAAACCGTAGGGTCTGCAGCACCTGTAATACGCATTGCCTGATATACATAAGAACGTCCGGAAAGGGGATCTCTTATGGCTCCGCCAAGACAAGTAGCGGCTCCACCGAAGGGTTCGATTTCAGTGGGATGGTTGTGAGTCTCGTTTTTAAAGCTTACAAGCCACTCTTCCTTTTCTCCGTCGATTTCAACGGGAACTACGATAGAGCAAGCATTGATTTCATCGGTTTCTTCCTGATCTTGAAGCTTACCTTCCTTTTTAAGCTTTCTCATTGCCATCAAGGCTAAATCCATAAGGCATACAAACTTATCGGAACGGCCCTTAAAGATGTCTTCTCTTGTATCAAGATAGCTTTGGTATGTAGTCTCAATGGGGGTCTTGTAAAAGCCGTCTTCAAAGGTTACGTTATTAAGCTCTGTAGAAAATGTTGTGTGTCTGCAATGGTCTGACCAGTAAGTATCAAGGACCCTTATTTCGGTCATGGAAGGGTCTCTTTTTTCTTCGTGGTTAAAGTACTTTTGGATATGAAGAAAATCTTTGAAGGTCATGGCAAGACCTAATGAAGAATAAAGTCCTTCAAGTTCTTCCGCATTCATATCTTTAAAGCCATTTAAAATTGCCACATCATCAGGCTCTTTAAATTCCGTCTTTAAGGTCTCAGGCTTTAAAAGGCCTGTTTCTCTTGAATCAACGTGGTTAATGCAGTTTTCTTTTATCTTTTCAAACTCTGCATCCGTAATCTTTCCGCTTAATACATAGGTTACGGCTGTCTTAATTACGGGAGTCTCGTCTTCGTTTAAAAATCCGATGCACTGAACGGCGGAGTCTGCTCTTTGGTCAAACTGTCCGGGCAAAAATTCTACGCTGAAAACTCTTTCATCCGCTTTGATAGGTAAATCCTCTTCCAGCACGTCATCTACCGGCGGTTCCGAAAAGATAGTGGTCTTTGCTCTTTTAAAGGTTTCTTCAGATAAGCCTTCGATATCGTATCTTATAAGCACGCGCACTTTTTCTACGCCGTTAATTCCTAAGAATCCGCTTATCTCCTCCTTTAGTTCCCTTGCCTTTACAGCAAACGGCTCTTTCTTTTCAACATAAATACGTCTTACATTGCCCATGTGTTCACAGGTCTCCTTTTAAATAAAAATAAATTTAAATAAACGAAAGAGGCTTTGTTTCCAAAGCCTCATCATTATTCTTCCTCAGCGATAAGGCCACTCAAGATGTACAAAAGCTGTGTGTCGATTTCCTTTTCGGTGACACCGATAGTCTTTGAAGCAAGTTTAAGGCCTTCCAAAGTATATATGATATTACGTGCTGCCTGCTCGCAGTCTTCACAATAAAACTCGTCGCTTTCAACGCCCTTTTCCAAAAGAGCTGTAAGCACTTTAAGATTCTTTTCTATCTTGGGCTTGATAACCGATTCTTTCTCTCCGGTTTCTTCGCACATGAAAAGATACTCATAAACCGCGACGGTTAAGTCGTTTTCATTATTTAAAATGGCTTTCTTTTGCTCATTTAAATAAAAGGCTAACGCCTCACCCGCGGAAGGTTTTTCCAATATATCGTCCTTTTGCTCTCCTCCTTGAAGGCACTCAAGCAAAATTTCCTTAGTGTCGTCAAAATAAAGATACAAACCGCCACGGCTGATTTCACAGGCCTCGACGATATCCTTCATCGTAACGTTCTTAAATCCTTTTTTAGCAAAAACACCCTTCGCAATGTCAAGAATGTATTGTTTCTTCTTCGCAGCTTTGTCGCTCATGTCCTAAAATAACTCCTTTTATTATGCCAAGGGCGCATCCCAAATTTCCAACAGTTTCTTCATCTTTAAAAGTACATCCAAAAGGATTCCTTCTTCAACTCCCGTAATCCAAAGGCTACCCTTTCTCATACCGCCTAAAATATATTTAGAGAAAATGCCGCAAAGAACATCTCCGTTCTTAATGCCTGCATTTTGTATGGCTCTTCTTTCATCGTCCACAGTCTTTATGAAGTTTCTTGAGTAAGCGTAGACGTAGTTCTTATCCATAAGCTTTGTCTTTGACGCATCGTTTACAAAGTTAAGAAGCATCGTCTCATAAACAGGGAACGGAACCGAATGTTCTTCGAGTCCGTCGCTTTTGTAAATTGAACCGGCTTTAGTTCCTTTTTTTTGTTCAAGCCAAGGGATGTAAGTAAGCAAACGCTCGACATCATCTTTCAAGTCAATCAGTTTGACTTCCTTCATTTATTAACCTCCTTGTTTATTCCCAAACAAAAACTCCCACAATACTTTTCATATTTTACCATACATTTAAGAAAACACAAGGACTGCGCCTCAAATTCTCGTTACTTGAAGTATAATTTTTTTAATGTATAATTAATCTGTATGGTTATGTAAATTAACTCGGGATAGATTTTCTTAGTTTCGGAGGACAAAGGTGGCAGCTAAAGAAATCGATAAAGACAAAGTCATTTGCTCGCAGGGCCAGGCGCTAAACGCGATACACGTGGTTGTATCAGGTTCTGTAACCGCCAAATTTGACGGCGGAAGCATCATTTTAAAGAAAGGCGACGTTGTGGGGCTTTTGGACATTGCATACGATGCCCACTCTTTTACTTATGTGACCACAGAAGTATCGTCTTTTGTTTCTTTTCCTATTAAAGATAAATCGTCCGTTTCAAACATTGTAAAATTAAATCCCGAAGTCGGAAAGATGATGTTTACATCTATGATCAATCAAAGTGCCCAGATTATGGCGCTTCATAACAGATCTATAAATGATTGTAACGCATTATATAAAGGCATCAAGGAAGACTATGATTCTTACGTTGACGCCTGCAATCACAACAATATTATTTCCCGTTCACTTCCCGCAATTGAAGATATGGAGGCAGTAAGCATCGAAGACGATATCGCGGATTACGTGCCTTTTTACTATGCTTCAATGCGTGATTTCCCTCAGGAATTAAAGCTTGCCTTGGCAGCAAGAATCCCCTATTTAAACGGATTTTTGCAAAAAGCAAGCGCGGACATTCATGAAAGCATGCCCGCAATCGAAATGTGTCAAGACTACTTAAAGGAAACCTATGATATATATTTAGGCCGGTCCGGCGTAGATTTATTTGAGCTTTACACTTCTCTTTTATACCGCTTAAAGCCCGGCACTCCCGATGCCGAAAAGGTAACGGAAGCCATTGAAGCAATGGTTGATAAGTTAAAAGAAAAAGGAGTGGTGGACGAAGGCTTAATAGAAGCAAGAGTCAGCGAATACCGTCAAAAGGCCGCAGGCTTTAATAAGGCCGCTTCTACAGGCGACGGAGAGCCCGCTAAAATCAACGAAGACTTATCCGATGCCACAAACATTATCCTTGCATACTCAGGGGTTGAAGAAGAAATTGCCAATAACTTTAGAGCATTACTTAATAAGTATAAAAAGGTTACGGATAAAGCTTCTTCAGACGACCCTATCCGAAAGTTAAGGCTAGAGCTTACAAAGGCCTTTTATCAGATTTATACGGAGGCCTTTAAAGCAAGCGTAAGAGATTATAACTTATCTCCTATATTAAAGATGTTCTTTAACTTTGGATTTGTGGATGCAGAGCTTGCAGGGGCCGAAAACGCCAACTACTTATACACTATTGCCGATGACTACAGAGGTGATGAAGACTTTGGCGTATACACCGCATACGAATGGCTAAACGCCGTTTATCACTTAAAGAAAGAGCCGAGCCGTAACGAGTTTGATACAGACTACACTCAATACATTCACGAACAAAAAGTTCAGGGTAAGATTACTGCAGCCCAGGAACAGGCTTTGGCAAGAGACCCTGAAGAACGTCTTATGTTTGAGCTTAACAACATGTTCCCTATGTGTAACAAGGTTACCTTCGGACGTTTAAGCTCATTCTGCCCTCTTCTTAGCGAGCATGATATCATTAAGCCTTTACAGTCTTGCCTTGTGACCGTCGATACGGTTTTGGAAAGTATAAAGAAACTTGAAGCAATAGATTACGGTGCTTTCTACAGAGAGACCGTTTATTCCGATGAAAAGATCGGTATCACAAAGGAATTTATAGATGTACGTATAACTCCCGACATTATCCTTTTCCCCAACGTCGGAACCCGTGGCGTTATGTGGCAGGAAATTGAAGGAAAGAAACGTACCACGCCTGCCCGCTTTATGTTCTCTATTTTCCACGTAGAAGACTTTGTAACCACTCTTACACGTCTTACAGGCGAATACAGATGGGAAATGTGTAAGCGTGTACAGGGCGCCCGCTGGAACGACGTAAGCGACCGTTCTCTTACAAGTGAATACTTTGATTACGTACAGTTTTATAAAAAGAATTCAGAGCTTTCCACAGACGCTAAAGAAAAGGTTAAAAACGCTCTTACAAAAGCAAAGAATTCCTTTAAAGAAATGTTTGTGCGTGACTATATAACATGGGTAATATTTGAAGGCGCAGGTTCTCCCAGACTTAATAAGGTTTCAAGACAGATAATGGTTACCTACTGTCCTTTCCCTGCTGAGCTAAGAGAAAAGATTGCTGCCAACCCTATGTTTAAGGATATGATTGAAAGATACAACATAAAAACCACCCAGAAGCTCCATCATTTCGATAACGTTCTTACCAAAATCAAGGCTTCCGGACAGGAAGTTCCCGACGAACTCATTATTCATCGTAAGTTTATTGAGGGAACCGTTTAGGAGTTTTTAAAATAAGTGAAATAGTTTTATGTTTAGTCAATATTGTTGTAGTATTCCCCTCCTACAGGCGGTATACTCAAAATGTACTTGGGAGACACCCAAGACTATTCCGAGAAAATTCCCCTTTTACACAAGCGAAGAATCAGGCTAAGCCTGGTTCTTTTGCGTTGTAAGAAAATCATTTAAATAATCACGGAGGCTACCTAGTGTAGCCTCCTTTTTTAATTTAAAATTTGTGCACAAAAAAAGACAGATTACTCTGTCTTTATAGCAGGGGCAGTAGGAATCGAACCCACATCGATGGTTTTGGAGACCACTGTTCTACCTTTGAACTATGCCCCTATTTAATTGTGTCTTTCAAAGCCGACTGTTGAATTATAACACACAGGATATGTGTAAGCAAGGGCTTTTTATTAAAAAAATAACTAATCCCGACGCCCGGTGTAAAAGGTGTTTTGTAGAGGGGCGTCGGGATATGTAAAGTGGTATTATGGCCTAAATTGATTAATCATTTCCGCTCACGGTTTCTTCGTTTTCGCTTACGTCTCCTGTTCCGATTGAGTCAGAAATTATTGTAGCTGTCGTTTCCGATTGCCCTGAAACGGTTGAGCCTTCTTCAGGGATTGTAACCGTCGGGAATCCGGTAATTGATGGCTTACGCTCTGCTATAAGCACCGATGAAAACACCTTACGAAGTCTTAAATCTCCATAATAGGGATTTTCCACGTTTGTATTATTGGGATGATTCATAAGATGATAAATAGGCACGTACTCTTCATAGTTTTCGCCACCATCTCCCTCTATGGGCTTTTCAACATGAAAAGGCAAATGCGCTACCGCTGTGGAAGAACCGCCGCCATCCATATTGATTGAAACCGTACAGCCTAAAAGCTTCATTAATTCTCCAAGCTCATCAATAAGCATACCGGCCGCATATTCGCCCTGTCTTCCGTCCACAACAACCATGTAAACGTTATTATCTTTATCTATGCCCATGGCGGTTCTGGGATGGCGATTTTTGTATCTGTAGAAGGTTTCCTGATCGTAATCCTTCTCTCCTTCTATGCATTCGATTAAATCATCATAATCGGGTATATTGTTACCCTCATTTAAAATAAACTGACCGCCTGTCGCCTGTAAGAGGCTTCCTTTATACTTGTTCCAGTCCTCATCATAGGTTCCGATCACAAAGGGCGGAAGGTTGCTTCCTTCTTTTGTAACTCCAAAGAAACCGTGGAAAGGATACTGTATTTTATCAGAAGATATTCTTGTTCCGTTTATAACTTGAGAGCCATCCTTTATCATGTAGCCTTCGGGACCCTCTTTAGTGTAGAATTCTCCGTTAATGCCTGCTATAACTCTAACCCCTCTTGCTTTTTCCGTAGTCCACATTTGCTCAGGAATAATGCCCTTAATAAGGTCATGGTCCTCGGCATCCGAATTTCTTACGTAATTTCCGTTTTCATCCGTAGCAGGGATCATATCGTCCTTAACGCCTACAATAATCTCGTATTTTTCATTGGCTTCCTTATAATTCATCTTTATAATGGAAATCTTTTGATTATTTGAGTTATTGTCCGTAAAGGCAAAATTTGCGTAGCTTATTCCGTTATCAAGATAGCTATAGTCAATATCATTGGTACTTACAGTTTCAGGGATGTAGCTTACGCTGTATGCTTCTTCCATTCCCTTTAAAACGGG
The DNA here is from genome assembly GCA_024680435.1 of Lachnospiraceae bacterium. Classification (GTDB taxonomy): domain Bacteria; phylum Bacillota; class Clostridia; order Lachnospirales; family Lachnospiraceae; genus UBA1258. The sequence continues at coordinate 2,882 of JAILCK010000328.1, read as the reverse complement.
TCTCTTTAGGGTATCATCGTAAGCCCAAACATCATTTAAATCCCATTTAAGGGTGTCTTTAAAAAGCCCAAGATTTATCTTATCAAGGCTAATTCTCTGACCTTGTATATCCGCGTGGTCATTTTTACTGTCTTCTGCTGCTTGGTCCCTTTGCTCCTGCGTTATAGTTATTATGCCTTCGGTTAAGCCTTGCTCCTTTAATCGTTCGTTCGCAATCTCCGCTAATTTAATAATCTCAAGCTCCTGCTCGCCTTTTGCTCTAAGTACCGTATCTCCGCCGTATACATTTTCAGATGCATAGTTATTGTCAAGGGTGGGATGTCCGCTTGCTTTTGCAAGTATCCTGCCTATGCCTCCCTTTTTTTCTTTTATCACATGTCCCGTAAGGGTGACACAGTCATTGATAAAAGAACCCGTATAGGCATAACCCGATATACCGCCTACGTTGCTACCCTTTGTTGAAACAACGGATTTGGTGTAACAGTTCTTAATTCCTGCCTTTTTATTTAGCATAGCGCAGATGCCGGCTGTTTCAGCCTTACCGTTTGCGCTTCCTACGTAATAACAATCAATAATTAAATTGTTATTTTCGCCTGCAATGCCCGCAACTCTCGTTGCTCTGTTTATATTGCCCGTTACAAAGCATTTTTCGATTACACCGTTGTTGGTGCCTGCTATGCCTGCAGCGTAATAATCATAATCCTTTACACCGCTTTCAGCGCTTGCGCCTTTAATTAAGGCATTAGTTAAGCCAAGGTTTTTAACAGTTCCGTTATTTACTCTTATTAATGCGCTTCTTCTGTCAGAATCAGACTCATATTTAAAGCCTATGATATTGTGTCCGTTACCGTCTAAAGTCGCATTAAAAGTATCGATGGGAAAAAGTTTTCCGTTTTCATCTTCGTAATTAACTTCTATATCATTTAATAGAAAGAACTTATCGGTAGGCAACACCCAGTCTTCACCAATCTGCATTAAATCATTGACGCTTCCGATTCCAAAGACTCTTGATGATGATATCTTTTCAAATTCCCTTAACTTAGGTCTGCTTGAAGCTGTATCAAAATACCAAGCTTTGCTAAAATCCCAGTCAAGCTTTCCTGCAAAGATTCCGGCTTTATCAAAGTAGCCTCTTGCCACATCCCAGCCGTTCTTATCATTAAGAGCCCCTGTAACCTTTGCCTTGTCAATTAAAACATCCTGATTAGCAATATTGTTTATAAGTTTCGGCGTTCCCTTAGCTTTTCCTAAAATTCTTCCGCTGCTTCCGCCTACATCTGTAGTAATGGATTCTCCGAAATAAGCGCAGCCTTCTATTGTTGAATTAGAATATCCGTAAGCACTAACGCCTCCTGCATTACGGGATAAACTCGCAACTTTTCCGAAAGAATATGAATCAATGATTTCACTGTTTTCAGATCCTGCTTTTGACCCATTAAGTGCCACCAGGCCGCCTGCTTCCGCCCCTGCGGAAACCGTGGCATTTGAATAGCAATTGATTACACGTCCCAGGTTGTTTGCACATATGGCACCTGCTCTGTGGGCGCCGCTAACCGTACTGTCTTCAACAAAGCAGCCTGAAATAGTGCCTTTGTTATTAACGGCAATAACTGCTGCACAATCATCAACACTTTCGTCTCTTCCCACTACGTTTGCATCGACAAAGCCCACGTCTTCAATGGTACCTTCATTGGTAATCACAAAGGCAACGCCTTCATCGCCGGTAGGCGTGCCAAGCTTTAAACCATAAATAACATGACCGTTTCCGTCAAATGTACCTTCAAAAGAATCAATCGCCGTAAAGTCTGTGCCCAACATGATATTTGAAACCAACTCATAATTCCCGTCAGGATTTTCGTAAATGAGCGAAAAATCTTCTTTTGTAGCAATCTGAATTACATTGCCTTCGGCAAAGGCAGTCTTATTAAGCCCAAATAAAACGCCTAACCCTAAGGCTAAAGAAAATAACAGTTTGTAACCCCGTTTCATACCCTTTCCTCCTAATAGTCGCAAAACCCAAAACTACATTACTTTATCCAAATCGGTGCCGTTACCGCGACTTGGCCGTCTTCCCTTGTTAATTCAAGGAAATAATACTTTTGTTTTTCTTTTACTTTGATGTCTACATCGATGTCTGCAGAATCAACCTTTACCGAGTCAATTATTCTTCCGCCTTCTGTGTATACATCAACCTTTTTAATCTTAACGCCGTCATCATTTGAAGCTTTAACGTTAATTGTAAGATCATCGCTCCAATCAAGAATCGCTCCCTGAAGATGTCCGTTCATTGTATATATCACTCTGAATCCGGGCGTTCCCGTAAAGTAGGTACGGAAATTCTTCATGGCATCAAAAATGTCTGCTGCCGTTAAGCGCCTTGCAAAAAGGCCTGTTCTTATGCCGTTCCACGTACCCCAGTTTTCCCCGTGGTTATCCTGATTTCCAACAGGGGCTAAGTGCCATCCCTTATCAAGAGCAATTACGTAATACTTAATAACGTCATAGCCCGTCATTTCCACGTTGTTTAATTCTATGGTGTAAGTAATCTTATCAAGCTCTTCATCATAGGGCTCAAACATGTCAAAATGTCGGTTACCGCAAGACCAAGGGTGATTCCACTGGCTTATGATTCCCGGAAACTCTTTTAACTTATCGTAATAGTTCTTTGCAACGTCAAACTTAAATTCATATGAGTTTAAATAAAAGTCTGCGCAATATACATTCATGTGTCCAAACTGGTTGTACCAGGTGGTTTCAGAGCCGTATAAGCCAACAAACTTGCCATCTTCCGTTGCTTTTTCCGAAGCGGCCTTTAAGTCTCTCCACTTAAAGCTCTTATCATAATCAAACATTTCATCAAGACAGTTACTGTGCTCGGTGAT
>JAILCK010000317.1 GCA_024680435.1 Lachnospiraceae bacterium | reverse complement strand
CATTTATTATATAGGACTATTCTATGTTTTTATAATTAACGATATTTTAAAATAAAAACTTCCTACCAAATGTATGGTAGGAAGTTATCTTTATTTGAATTATTATTTTTCGTAAAACAGCACCCCTAAAGTGTTGGGGCCGCAGTGGCTTGAAATTACGCCTCCCGCTCTTGTTTCAAGCACTTCTTCAAAGACGCCTAGGCTCTCTAAAAAGCTTCTTACTTCATCCACAAGTTCTTTCTTACATCCCGAATGAGTGATGAATACACGCTTTCTATCGGCATTTCTAAGGTCATCTTCCAAGGAACGAACGTAATTCATAATTGCATGTCCCACTTCGCCTCGAAGTTTCTTTGCCACTCCCATAGCTCCGTCCTTAACTTCGATAATAGGGTGAATCTTTAAGGTGTTTGCAAGTAACGCAGTAACAGCAGAACATCTTCCGCCTCTTGCAAGGTAAGTTAAAGTGTCTATAACAAAGCTTGCGCGGACTTTACTTCTGTCTTCATTTATTTTCTTTGCTATTTCCTCTGCGCTCATGCCTTCCTTTGCAAGTTCGGCCGCTCTTAAAACCTGAAGGCCTATACCTGTTGAAAGGTTAAAAGAATCGATTACGTAAAGCTTAGCATATCCGTCTCCCGCTAAATTTATAACGTTAACGGTAGAGCTCATTTTGCTTGAAATGCAAAAGAAAATGATGTCATCCCCGGCTTCAATCAAAGGAGTTAAAGCTTCTGTTGCTCTTTCCTGACTTACCGCAGCGGTTTTAGGAGTGGTCTTATTTTTATCGGACCATTCAAAAATCTGATCCGGTGTGGTCTCTTCTCCGTCATAGTAAGATTTATCCCCCATGATAATACTTAAAGGAACTATCTTTACACCAAATCTATCAAGCAAATCCTTTGATAAATCGCATGTGCTGTCAGCTAAAATTCTAATGCTCATCCCCGATTCCTCCACAAGATTATTAAATGCTTTTCCCCATATATTTAGCATCATTTCAATAAATATAACATATTTTCACAAAAAAATCCCGCCTGTATTAAACAAGCGGGAAATTTTTAAAAATTTACGATTCAGCTTTTAACTTTTCGGCCTCTTCATTTAGCTCTGCCACCAAAGTATTGATCTTTTCAACAATGGTGCGATTGTCTTTACTTGTGTTAAGAGTCTCGGTTGCATGGGCCGTAACTTCTTCTGTGACAGCGGATGCTGTCTGAATGCTGTTAACGATTTCCGCATTTGCATCGGAAAGCTTTGTAACAATGCCGCCAAGTTCTTTCGCGTGATGCTCAATCTGCACAACGCTTTCAGAAATCTGATTAAAGCTATCGGCGGTTTCTTTGGCACAGCCACCTTCTTCTTCGCCTGCTTTTAACAAAGTCTCAATTCTTTCAACCATGGAGCCTACCTGGGAAGTGACCTGATTGATAAGGCCTGTAATATTCTCTGTAGCCGATGTTGTCTGGCTTGCAAGGTTTGAAATTTCTGTAGCAACAACCGCAAATCCTCTTCCAGCTTCACCGGCTCTTGCGGCTTCAATCGAAGCATTAAGTGCAAGAAGGCTTGTTTGCGATGCAACGCTTGTAATCAAATCGGTAATTGAGTTCATTTCTGCTGCCGTCTTTGTGAAGGTATCAAGAGCACTTGCAACGTCCTTACCTGCAGAATCAACTTCTTTCGTAAGCCTAGTCATTTGCTCAATGTTTTCTCTACCCTTTGAAACTGCCTCTGACGTTACTCCCACATTCGTTGTGATTGTCTTACTTGATTCTTCAACTTCCGATATGTGAGAAGAAATCTGATTGGTCTGCTCTAACTGACTTTGAGCCGCATCTGCAGATTCCGCGGTTCCTTGTGTAACCTGTTCCATGGAATCTACGGTAGAATCAATGGATTCTTTTAAGGTGCTCATTTCACCTGTCAAAGTCGCTGCAGTTTCTGTCACTCTTCCCGAAATCTCAAGGACTTCTTCAAGAAGCGTCTCGGTTTTTTCGTTTTGCTCTTTCATCTTTGAAGAGCGAAGCTTCTGGAATCTATTGTTGGTTTGGCTTACTAAAATAAGATAAGCCACTATCATAATAACCACCAAGCCCTGAATCTCAGCCACAGCCATATCGGTAATCACACCTGTAGCAATCTGTCCTATAATGGCGGCAAGATTTACTATAATTACACCGACACCGATTCTTATTATATACTTAACATCATCATAAAGTGTGATAACTATAAGCATGGGGAATGCATAGGTAAATACTAAAGGATTTGTGGTGGTTAATATTACAAAGGCATACATAACCGCATATCCTATTCCCACTACACTTTTTATATATCTTGAAGCCGGGTCTTTTGCCTTAAGAATATGAGCCAGCACAACAGGAATCATGGCCAAAGCCACCACTATAAGAGTATAGCCCAAAGTACGTGTTTTCCTTATTACTTCAAGCAAATACGCCGCAGAAATAAGGGAGCATAAAATCGTAACTGTTATGGTGGCCACTTTATTGGCGGTAATCCACTCTTCCCTTGATGTGTCATTTTTGTTTAATTGTTCTTCCATAGCTTTTCTCTCCTTCCAACGGACATTTTTCAATATTTAATTTTATCATTTTGGCATTTACGAATTGATAAAAGTAGCTTCGTATTTTTGTAAAAAAAGAAACAGCAAGGAATCATATCCTCGCTGTTTATATTTATTCGGAAATTTCTTTATAACATTCAGGGCGTCTGTCTCTAAATAACCCCCATGAAAGGCGGGCCGACAAGATATCGTCTAAATCAAATTCATGAATCAATACGGTTTCTTTATCCCTTTTAGCAGATTCCAAAATATCCCCTGTGTGGTCTGCTATAAAGGATGATCCAAAGAAGCAAAGGCTTGATGACTGGCCTGCGTTTTCTTTAGAAGGCTCAACAGATTCCGTGCCGATACGATTTGCCGCAACGACAGGGACTAAGTTTGCTGCTGCGTGGCCTTGCATAGTGCGTCTCCAGTGGCCGCTACTGTCTCCGTCAAGGATTGGTTCAGAACCGATGGCTGTGGGATAAAAGATTATTTCGGCTCCGTTAAGGGCTAAGCATCTCGCGGTTTCGGGGAACCACTGATCCCAGCATATGCCCACACCGATTTTTCCGTAAGTTGTTTCAAACACTTTAAAGCCTGTGTTTCCGGGAGTGAAATAAAACTTTTCCTGATAGAAATGGTCATCGGGGATATGAGTTTTCCTATATACTCCAAGGTTTTCACCATTAGAATCTATAACCGCTACGCTGTTATATAA
>JAILCK010000315.1 GCA_024680435.1 Lachnospiraceae bacterium | reverse complement strand
ATTAAATATAAATCTCGGAAAATGATTTCTCACATATTTAACCACACTTACATATTCCGAATTGCCCTTATTCATAAGGCTTACAGGAATGTGTAAGAGGTAATCAAGCCTTTGGAATAGCCCAAATCTTACTGCTGTTTCCTTAAGCTCCGGATAGTCTTCTTTAACTATTTTTTCAACCAAATCCGCATTTTCAACGTTATCCGCAAACACTCGTGAGAATTCGTCTTTGCCCTTAACTCTTGAATTGCTTCCGCTTCTGTAAAAGACATGATATTTGTATCCGGGAAGAGATACAACGGTATCTACTTCTCTTAACATATCTATAAGCAAATGAAAATCTTCGTTAAGCTTCCCTATGGGGAATTCTCTGTTTTCAAATAAGCTTCTATGAATTACCTTAGTGCAAAAAGAGCAGTCTCCTATGTGCATTATTAATGACTTAAAAAATTCCTTTGAAGAAATATCTTCTCTAACACTTGGAGGTGTGCATATATCGGGAAGTCTCTCTCCCGATTCATCAATTTCACTTCTACCTACCTGCACTATTTTAGGTGCTTCCAGTCCCTTCTCTCTAGCTTCCAAAATAGGCTTTGCCAAAGATTCAAGGAAATCTTCATCGCAGTAATCATCGCTATCCTGAAAGGAAAGATATTCGCCTTTAGCTTCCTTTATGCCAAGATTTCTTGCGCTTGATGAGCCGCCGTTTTCCTTGTGAAACACTTTAACTCTTTCATCTTTCGATGCGTATTTATCAAGCTTCTCACCGGAACCGTCCGTTGAGCCATCGTCTATAAGTAAGAGTTCAAAGTCTGTAAAGGTTTGATTTAGTATTGAGTTTATACATTTATCTAAATAGGCCAAAGTGTTATACACAGGCACTATCACGCTGATTAAATTGCTCATGCGCGGCTTAAAGGCCCCTCCGAATATCTGTTAATGTCTTTATCTAAAAAAAACTCATACAATCTCTTTGCCGCCACCTTTGGACTCCAAAGATTCTGTATTGTGTTATATGCGTTGTTTCCGATTTCTTGACGTCTTTCTTTGTCATCTGCCAATTTGCTTACGATTTTAAAAATCTCTTCTGTATGGCAAGCCTTCACCATGTATCCGTTAACACCTGACTTGATTAAATAAGGTGCAGCTCCCGTTTCCTTAGATGCTATTGTTACGCATCCTGAATTCATGGCTTCATTAATTACAGCGCCCCAGCCTTCTTTATGATCAGAAGTAAGAATAAAGAAATCAGCTTTTCTCATATACTCTCTTACTTCTGTCGGCGTTTTGGCTCCTACAAATTCTATGATGTTTTCAAGACCGGCTGCCGATTCTTTTGTGGACTTAAAATACTCTCCGTTACCAATCATGGTGATATGAGCATTTAAGCCCGATTCTTTAATCATTTGAGCTAATCTCACAGGCACTTCAGGGTGTTTCCAATCTATAAATCTCGAAGCCCAGAGAATTTCTAATGTCTTTTCATCTTTCCTAAGTTCGTGTAAATCACTATATTCTATAAATTCGGGAAAGTACCCGTATTTAAGCATTTTATTAGGATATGCATGTATTAGGTTAAAATCTCCCTTAACATATGCCCCTGAACAAAGTAAATAAACGTCGTTTTTATTAAATCTGACGTGGTCTTTGTATTTCTTTATAAGGCCCCTTGGAGATATAAACTTCCATCTGCCGCTTTTATATAGGCGCTCTGAATACCTAATTGTAAATCTGTTTTTAAGAAGTCTTGGAAGTATTATTTCTTCCTTTTCTGTGCCTCCGAATATCACGCAGTCACTTTCTAAAATAAGCTTATCGCAAGCTTCCTTTTCCTCATAATAAAGCTTTACGTAAGGTAAATCCTTAGCTCCTACATCCCAGCCCATCTTCACTCTTTCTTCTTCCATAGGTTCTGTCTGAATGAAGGTGTAATTTCCCTTTGCTAATTTGTATAGCTCATTAGAAATCGGAATCTGATGGTGATTTATGTAGTTTGACACAAATGTTATTTGCATATTTTCTCGTAAATCTCCACTAAGCGCCTGTAGTTGTTACCTGCGTTGTGTGTTTTCTTGGCGTGCAAAGAAGC
>JAILCK010000250.1 GCA_024680435.1 Lachnospiraceae bacterium | reverse complement strand
TTTGCCACCACAACAGGCACCTTCTGTTCCTTTGAAACAGTGATTGCCATGATGCTTGCAGCCAGATTCTTTCCCATTCCGCAAACCACTATATCCATACTCTTTAAATCAAGAGTGCTGATTTCTTCTTCGCTTGATAAGTCAAGGCAAACTGCCTCAGTGCAATAATCCGCGATTTCCTTGACTTTTTCTTCGCTTTTATCTACGGCCAAAACATCGGCTCCCATGCTATACATTTCTTTTGCAAGGCTCATGCCGTAATTTCCAAGTCCAAGTACAGCTATTGATTTTTCCATACTATTCTATTCTCCTCATCCTATAATAAAATGACCTTCGGGGTTCTTTATCATCTTTTTCTTTTGACTTATTCCCGCTAAGAAGATTGCCATGGAAATCGGTGCAATTCTTCCAAGATACATTGCTATTGTCACGACCACTTTTCCTATATCATTTAGCCCTGTGGTTATATCTCTTGTAAGGCCTACCGTAGCAGAAGCGCTGACTATTTCAAAAAGTCCGTCCTGTAAGCTTATTGGGTTTGTGCCTATTAGAATAAGAGTAAGGGAAATAATGGTGGCCATTTCCACGCTTACGATAACGCTTGCCTTTCTCATTCGCTCGGCAGACACTGATTTCTTAAACACTCTTGCGTTGTCTTCTCCATGAAGGTAAGATGTGACATTTTTAACCGCAAGGTAGAAGGTGATAGTTTTGACACCTCCGGCGGTACCTACGGGCGAACCTCCTATAAACATAAGTAAATATGCAAAAAAGCAAGAAATATTGGTAAGTCCTGCCTGAGAGAAAGTACAAAAGCCTGCCGTTCTATATGTAATTGATTCAAAGAAACTGTTTAATATTTTTTCTCCAAGTGTCATGGCACCAAGAGTATCGGGATTGTTTCTTTCAAAGAAGAATACTGCCACAGCTCCAAAAATAATCAAAAAAGCCGTTAAGCTAATAACCAGTTTTGTGTGCTCCGAAAATCTTAAAACTATCTGCTTTAGAGATAATCTTTTAGCTATTCCCGCTTTAAGCTTTCTTGCAATGTCAAACCACACCACAAAACCTCCGCCGCCTATTACTATAAGCGCCATTGTAACTCCCAGCACAAGGCCATTTCCTTTATAGGCTTCAAGGCTGCTTTCTCCAAGTATATCCATGCCGGCATTACAAAATGCCGATACAGAGTTAAACACAGAAAACCTTATACCCTTTAAAACTCCGTATCTTGGAATAAAATCTATTGAATATAAAATTGCGCCCAAAAGCTCAACTACGATGGTGGTTTTTATGATTCTTATCATAAATTTTATAACCCCGGTGGTGGTCTCAAGGTTTAAAGAATCCTTTAACATTATCCTGTCACTTAAAGTAAACTTCTTTTGAGCCATAATCATGACTATCGAAAAAACAGTTATAACCCCCAAGCCGCCTACTTGTATAAGAATCAAAATGATACTTTGCCCAAAAATACTCCAGTAGTTGCCTGTATCCACCACAGTTAGACCGGTAACACAAATTGATGTTGCCGCAGTAAACAATGCATCCACAAAAGGGGTCCAATTGCCGTCTTTTGAAGCAATGGGAAACATCAAAATAACTGCGCCGATTATTATTGCCGCAAAGAAACTTATTGGTATCATTTGTACAGATGAGAAAAATCTTTTTTTCATATATTAATCAGCCAAAATTCAAAAACTTTAATCAGTCATAACTTTACTATTTTGTCTTAAAAAGGTCAACATAAAAAGGTAACGCTACTATTTGTAATAATTATTTAAAGGCTGTGTTATATAATAATGAACGTGTAGGAATCATTTTGTGATTCAAAGGGGAAATTATGTCATATGTAGTGATCGCGGCTAATGCCATATCTTCACTATTTCTTATCGTCATTATTGTCGGACTTTACCATGTATCTGAAGTGGCAGTGGTGAACACAAGATGCTTTAGATACTGTCTTTGGTTTTGCCTTTTTGGCCTTATCTCGGAAGCCTTGTCGTTTTTACTTGAAGGAAAAGAAGAAAATGCCTTTATACTCACCGTTTTATTGTTTCTGGGTTACGCTTTTCTACCTATTTTAAGCGTTTTTTACAGTCAATATGCCTATCTTTTGCTAACAGAAAGAAAGATAAAGCAATCCTTCAACTTTTCAAAAATCATCTTATATATTTGCATCATCCAGCTTATTCTTTTAATAATCGGCACAATTACAGGAAAATATTTTTATATTGATTCAGGATACGTGATGTATGGCCCTTGGGAAAAGCTTATGATGATCATTCCCACACTCTGCTATATTATAATGATTGTTCCCGCCCTAAAAACCTACAAGCTATACGGCGTATCAAGCGTTGCGATTATTATTATGCTTTTTGCCTTTCCCGCCACAGCTATATTTGTTGTAAGCCTTTTTGACACTTCCATTCGCCAGTGTTTTGTGGCAACTTCTCTTACTTTTGAAGTGGTCTATGTAATGATTCAATCTAAGATTGTGGACGAAGCAAACATAAACGCCAGAATCTACAACGAGCTTTCCGTAAAAGATGTTATGACCGGCCTTAGAAACCGAAGAGGATATGAAAATTATATTTCCGAGTTAAAAGAAACCGATTCAATCGGAGTGGTCTTTTGCGATGTAAATTCACTTAAAGCTGTAAATGACAACGAAGGCCATGCGGCAGGAGATCAAAAGATTAAAGATGTTGCCGATATTTTGACAAAGATTATTAAAGACGGGG
>JAILCK010000268.1 GCA_024680435.1 Lachnospiraceae bacterium | reverse complement strand
CTCAACGAGCTCGATAAGCTCAGGATCATCAACCATATCACACTTGTTAAGGAATACTACGATGTAAGGAACGCCCACCTGACGAGAAAGGAGGATGTGCTCCTTTGTCTGAGCCATAACACCGTCGGTAGCTGCTACAACGAGGATAGCGCCATCCATCTGTGCTGCACCGGTGATCATGTTCTTAACGTAGTCCGCATGTCCAGGACAGTCAACGTGTGCGTAATGTCTCTTCTCTGTCTGGTACTCAACGTGAGCAGTAGAGATTGTGATACCGCTCTCTCTCTCCTCAGGAGCCTTGTCGATGTTCTCGAAATCTACTTTCTCATTACCTGCAACTCTCTCAGCAAGAACCTTTGTGATAGCAGCTGTAAGAGTTGTCTTACCATGGTCAACGTGACCAATGGTACCAATGTTACAATGTGCCTTATTACCTCTTTCGAATTTAGCCTTTGCCATTTTTACTTTCCTCCTGAAAATAAAATCATTATTATTGACTTGATTATCTCCCCCAATGGTAGGGGAAAGCCCGACTATCTACGATTATATTCGATAATCATTAGATTTTCAAGCGTTTTTGTTATTAAGGACCTTATCTGCGACATTCTTCGGAACGGGCTCATACTTCTCAAAGAACATTGAGTAGTTACCACGTCCCTGAGTCTTTGAACGAAGGTCTGTAGAGTATCCGAACATCTCTGAAAGCGGAACAAAACCTCTTACGATCTTGCCGCCGCCGAGATCATCCATACCCTCGATACGACCACGACGTGAGTTGATATCGCCGATAACGTCTCCCATGTACTCCTCAGGCATGGTCACTTCAACCTTCATGATAGGCTCAAGAAGGATAGGTGATGCCTTCTGCATAGCTTCCTTGAAGCACATAGAACCTGCTATATGGAAAGCCATCTCAGATGAGTCGACTTCATGGTATGAACCATCGTATACGGTAGCATGAACACCTACAACCGGGAATCCGCCCAAGCATCCTGCCTTGGTAGCTTCTTCGATACCCTCACCTACAGCAGGGATATATTCCTTCGGAATAGCACCGCCGACAACCTCTGAATCGAACTTGAACAGTTCTTCTCCATTGGCATCCATGGGCTCGAAACGTACCTTACAGTGACCGTACTGTCCACGACCACCTGACTGCTTGGCGTACTTGTATTCCTGATCAACAGGCTTGGTAAATGTCTCCTTGTATGCAACCTGAGGTGCGCCGACATTAGCCTCTACCTTAAACTCTCTTAAGAGTCTGTCTACGATGATCTCAAGGTGAAGCTCACCCATACCTGCGATGATGGTCTGACCTGTCTCCGGATCGGTATGTGCACGGAATGTAGGATCCTCTTCAGCAAGTTTTGCCAAAGATTCTCCGAGCTTACCCTGTCCTGCCTTGGTCTTGGGCTCGATAGCAAGCTCGATAACGGGCTCAGGGAACTCCATAGACTCAAGGATAACCGGATGCTGTTCATCGCAGATGGTATCACCTGTACTGGTAACCTTAAATCCAACTGCAGCAGCGATATCTCCTGAATATACCTTATCAAGCTCTGCTCTCTTATTGGCATGCATCTGAAGGATACGACCTACACGCTCCTTCTTGCCCTTTGTAGCATTAAGTACATAAGAACCGGAATTCATGGTTCCTGAGTATACACGGAAGAATGCAAGCTTACCTACAAATGGGTCAGCCATGATCTTAAATGCAAGTGCTGAGAAGGGCTCTTCATCTGAAGAATGTCTCTCTGTTTCATTACCGTCAAGGTCAACTCCCTTAATAGCCGGGATATCAACCGGTGAGGGCATGAACTCGATAACAGCATCAAGGAGCTTCTGAACTCCTTTATTCCTGTAAGCTGTACCACAGCATACGGGAACTGCCTCGCACTCGCAGGTAGCCTTACGAAGAGCAGCCTTAAGCTGATCAACGGTGGGCACCTTCTCTTCCAAGTACATATCCATCAGCTCATCATCAAGCTCACAGATCTTCTCGATAAGCTCATCATGATAAAGCTCTGCATCATCCTTCATATCATCGGGAATGGCAGTGATGGAAATGTCCTCGCCCTTATCATCATTATAAATGTATGCTTCCATCTCAAATAAGTCGATGATTCCCTTGAAATCGTCTTCCTTTCCGATGGGAAGCTGAATTACTATAGCGTTCTTGCCCAGTCTGTTACGAATCTGGTCAACAGCAGCGTAAAAATCTGCACCCAGGATATCCATCTTATTGATGAATGCCATACGGGGTACATTATATGTATCAGCCTGACGCCATACGTTTTCTGACTGAGGCTCAACACCACCCTTAGCACAGAAAACACCAACTGCACCGTCAAGTACACGGAGTGAACGTTCAACTTCTACTGTGAAGTCAACGTGACCGGGTGTATCGATAATGTTGATACGGTGTTCCAAAGCACCTGCCTTGGGTTTGGTCTGTTCCTGTAATGTCCAGTGACAGGTAGTAGCCGCAGATGTAATTGTGATACCTCTTTCCTGTTCCTGCTCCATCCAGTCCATGGTTGCAGTACCGTCATGAGTATCACCAATCTTATGGTTAATACCGGTATAGTAAAGAATACGCTCAGTAGTGGTAGTCTTACCGGCATCGATATGAGCCATAATACCAATATTTCTGGTACGCTCAAGTGGATATTCTCTTTCAGACACTTTTTTATCCTCCTACTGAAATTAGAAACGATAGTGAGCAAACGCTTTGTTTGCTTCTGCCATCTTGTGCATATCTTCTTTTCTCTTAACAGCTGAACCTGTATTGTTAGCTGCATCTAAGATTTCGTTGGCAAGACGTTCTTCCATTGTCTTTTCTCCACGCTTACGTGAAAACATGGTTAACCATCTTAATGCCAATGCCTGACGTCTTTCGGGCTTAACTTCGATAGGTACCTGATATGTAGCACCGCCGATACGTCTAGCTTTTACTTCCAAGAGAGGCATCATGTTGTTCATTGCTTCCTGGAAAGTGTCAAGAGCTGCTTTTCCGCTCTTTTCTTCAACGATTGCAAATGCTCCGTATACAATCTTCTGAGCTGTACTCTTCTTACCGTCTAACATAATGTTGTTGATAAGCTTTGTAACAATCTTGTCGTTGTATAAAGGATCTGCCAATACGTCTCTTTTCTGAATATGTCCTTTACGTGGCACGGTTCTTCCCTCCTTATTCATTCGAAAATAGGTTACTTTTCGTGAACGCTTCTTTATTATTATATGTAAAAAGAAAACGCTCCGAATAAATCATCGGTACTCACAACGTGTACTAATTCACAACTTGTGTACGTGCAGGTGTATCTGTAAAAACAGAAATCCAACACAAATTAGCCTTTGTGGTACTTACAACTCGGCAAATTACTTGCCAGCCTTAGGTCTCTTTGCGCCGTACTTGGAGCGAGCCTGCTTTCTGTTAGCAACACCTGCAGTATCAAGTGTACCACGGATAATGTGATATCTTGTACCGGGTAAGTCTTTAACACGGCCGCCTCTTACCAATACAACACTGTGCTCCTGAAGGTTGTGGCCTTCACCGGGAATGTAAGATGTAACTTCGATTCCGTTTGAAAGACGTACTCTGGCGATCTTTCTAAGAGCTGAGTTAGGCTTCTTAGGGGTCTTTGTCTTAACTGCTGTACAAACACCACGCTTCTGAGGAGCGCTCTGGTCTGTAGCCTTCTTATGAAGTGAGTTGAATCCCTTCTGAAGTGCAGGAGCTGTAGACTTTGTAACTTTTGTCTCACGACCCTTTCTTACTAACTGGTTAAATGTGGGCATTCTGTTTCTTCCTTTCTATAACAGCAAATCTGTTATGCTTTACCGGGCTTTTACGCCCTAATTTCTGAACGCGCATTTTTGCGCACAAAAAAACAATGCACTTTTACGCACGCTATCACATTATAAGCGCGTTAAAAGGCATTGTCAAGCGGTTATATTCTTGTCGTGGAATTATGTATTTATCTACCGTGCATTTTGATAAGTATTTCTCTGCTATGATTGTTTGATTGCTTTGCTTCTACATAGCTGTCAATATTAGGGTATACCTTCATATATTTACAGCCGTAGACCGTTGAATAGTTTTGCTCTAAGCGTCTTACTATTCTAATGTCGGCGTCTACGTTAAAGTGATATTCATTGTCAACAAAGTAAACTCTGGCCTGATCTCCCACTCTGAATTTCATCTGGCCTGAACTTGACGGAATCTGAAAACTTATTCCGGTTGCACTTATATCCTTTATTGTCACACGAACTCTTGAAAGATTCATGTAGTCAACTTCGCCGAACACTCCAAGGTTTACACGGGAAGAACTTCTTCTGTTTAACTTTACGCCCGGTGACTTACTTCTTATACAATGGCAAACCTTTCCTTCAAAGCGTTCCTTTGTGATAATGACGCTTCTCCAGTAGTATGGCACCATGTTTTCTCTGATTGCAAGCATTCTTATTATTAAGTCCTTTGCGTCAAAAGAAAGCATGGACTTTTTAAACATTATTGGCTGTACGTAAAGTGCATCGCCCCAAACGCCTAATGGAACTGCCTTTAAGTTGACGCTTCCGGCACCTCTGCGCACAGATATGCTTATGCTGCTGTCTAACGATATTTCTCCTATTTTCATTCTTTCTACCCTTTATTACCCTTGTAATCCACAATAATACTAGCATAGTAACAATGACTTGGCAATAAATTAGTACCATTTTCCTATACAATATGTTGGTAAATCGTTTAACCAAACTACAAAAACTAGTTACATTGCACGAAAAATTTAGAGCTTTTAAAAAGCCTTAAGGAAGTTTATAGTAAATTAACTTGTTAAGGTTAACGTCCGATGTATATAATAAGGTAAGTTTAAAGAAAGGATTTTTACTATGTCAGACGATTACGAACAGGTTTGTATGATATGCAAGCGCCCCGAAAGTAAAGCAGGAAAAATGCTCACTCTTCCCGGAAACGTTTGCGTGTGCATGGACTGCCTTCAGAAAACAATAGATATGGCGGAAGCCTTAAACATCCCTGCGGATGCTTTGACAGGGCTTTCTTCAAACCCTTTTATGGTTCCCACTCCAAATAAGGATAAAGAAACCGAGAAGAAAGAAGAAACCGATAAGAGCACCGCTCCATCTTCTATAGAAGAAACAGCTTCAAATGACGAGACGGTTTCTTCAGACTCAGAAGAGGATGATGATAAAAAGGAAGAAAACTCTTTAGCAAAGTCTCTTATGGGATTTCCAAACATTAGCTTTTTAAATCTTTCAGACTTTCCCGGAGAGCTTCCCGGCAGGCAGAAAATAAAGAAAAAGAAAAAGCCCTTAGAGCCCATTAATTTAAAGGACATCCTTCCTCCTCACAAGATTAAGGAGCGTTTGGATGAATATGTTATAGGCCAGGAGCAGGCAAAGAAGATTGTTTCCGTTGCGGTTTACAATCACTATAAGAGAGTTGCCACAGGCACAATGGACGATATCGAAATTGAAAAATCAAACATTTTGATGATTGGTCCCACAGGCTGCGGTAAGACTTACCTTGTAAAAACCTTGGCAAAGCTTTTAGATGTGCCCCTTGCAATTGCGGATGCTACTTCTTTAACGGAAGCCGGTTACATCGGAGACGATATCGAATCCGTTGTTTCAAAGCTTTTGGCTGCTGCCGATAACGATGTGGAGCGAGCTGAACGCGGCATCATCTTTATCGATGAAATTGATAAGATTGCAAAGAAAAAAGAAACCACTTCAAGAGATGTTTCAGGCGAATCCGTTCAGCAGGGAATGCTTAAACTTTTGGAAGGTGCCGAAGTGGAAGTTCCCGTTGGCGCAAACTCTAAAAACGCAATGGTTCCTTTGGCTACGGTTAACACAAGAAACATCTTGTTTATTTGCGGTGGAGCTTTCCCGGATCTTGAGGAGATTGTTAAGCAGCGTTTAAATAAGAAGACTTCGATCGGTTATACCGCTGAGCTTAAGGATAAATGGGATAAAGAAAAGAACATTTTAAGCAAGGTTAAGACGGAAGATATAAAGAAATTTGGTATGATACCCGAATTTGTGGGCCGTCTCCCGGTTCTTTGTCCTATGGAAATGCTTGATAAGGATATGCTTATTAAGATTTTAAAAGAGCCTAAGAACGCAATACTTAAGCAATATCAAAAGCTTTTGGAATTAGATGAAGTTGATCTTGAATTTTCAGATGACGCTTTGGCAGCAATTGCCGACAAAGCAACAGAACGCGATACCGGAGCAAGAGCTCTTCGCGCAATCATCGAAGAGTTCATGCTTGATATCATGTATGAGATTCCGAAGGATAAAAACATCGGAAAGGTAATCATTACCGCCGATTATATAAACGGCACCGGAGGCCCCATTATAGAAATGAGAACAGCTAATGTTCCGCTTATTGCACCTCCGATTTCAAACGCACAAGGCTAATTTACTTTTCATCATAAATTGCTTTTGCGATTGAAACATTGACCTTTTCATAGGGAATGAGCATTGCCTGGAAAGCATGATAAACATCAGATTTTCCGGGCCATACCGTTCCCTTTATTTTATTGTGTTCATCAAGCTGGTGATACCAGGAGCCTACACTATGGTCTAAAACCGTTTCGTCAAGATACTCTAAGAACATTGAATAATCCTTAGCATATCTTTCATTTTCCGTAACCTTATATAAAACCGCGGATGTGTTGATGGCTTCCGCCAAAGTCCAGTGCATTCTGTCATG
>JAILCK010000212.1 GCA_024680435.1 Lachnospiraceae bacterium | reverse complement strand
CCGTAATCTTTCTTTGAATCGGGGTGACGGGATTCGAACCCACGACCTCTACGTCCCGAACGTAGCGCTCTACCAAACTGAGCCACACCCCGATGTGACAACAGACTGATTTTAACCTATGCATTTTCTTTTGTCAATATTCCCCCATTTTACTGACTTTTAACCCTAGCTTACATAAAAAAGCTTCGGCTTATTGGGCCGAAGCTTTAAAAAAATTATTCTTTAAATAAGTCTCTGTACCAAACGAGTGCATTAAGATATGCTTCGTAAACATCATCCATTTCCATGCCTTCAATAAGCATTATTCTTGAAATCTCATTCCAGTTTGCACTTTCATAATACTTAATAAATTCTAAGACTCTTGAGTAATCGCCTTTTCCTCTTAGGAGTGCATTTTCAATAGGTTTTGATATTTTAACAAGTGTTAAAGCATCAACCATTGATTTGTTTAAAATAATATCAAGCACTGAGAAAAGTCCCATAAGGAAAAGCTCTGATGATAAACCTCCCATATCGTATATGGGCGCAAGGTTTTCAGCAAACTTAGCTCTAAGAAGCGATACTCTTGTAATCTCGCTTGGCTTATCTTCACAAAGTTTTTCAGCAACCGCTGTATTTATCCATTTCTTTAATTCTTTTTGTCCAAGCATTGCAGCCGCATGGCGAATGGTGGTGATTCCGTTATTAACAGTCATCCTGTTAACCATCTTTAAAAGCGATACAACTAACGCCGTATCTTTACCTATGATATCAGCCGCATCGGAAAGATCATAATCGGGAGCATTTACAGTGTTTAAAAGTTCTATATAAGTAGCCTTAACGGGAGCAATTTCTTTATCACCCTTTGTAACGGGAAGTCTGTAAAACTCTCCTTCATATAAAGAATATCCGCCACTCTTTACAAGCTCATTATAAATGTCTGTATTTTCTATGTTGCAAGCAACAAGTTTGATGTTGGGATAGAGCTTTGTAAAATATATCTTCGCTTTTGAAATCTCAATTCGCTTATGGTCTAAAAGAATGTAGTCCATTCTCTTAATGATTCTCTTATAGTTTTCAAAATCTGCAACCATCAGCTTTCTTACAGCAAATCTGTAGCCTTTTTCTTTTAATTCCTTGATTCTGTTAATGTTAACATCTTCAGGCTTTATAGATTTGTCAATCAAAAGCACTATTCTGTTGACCGGCGCTTTACATTGTTCTTCAATATCCACAAAAAGTGATATTTCGTTTAAAGAAACAAAAATGTCCGCATCGTCTGATAGAGTTTCAATACCTGTTTTTTCAATTACTTCCAGTCCCGCTATTCGCCCTGCGCCATCATTTCTTGCAGTTCCTTGAAGACTTGGATTCAATAAATAATTATCCTTTTGAGCAAATAATGAAAATGCCTTTACCGCCATATTCTCATCAAACAAAGGTATTAATGTCGCTAGCATATCTTCTCCTCTCTACACCAGACATTCTTCTCACCATCACTTTAGATGATATCCCAATACTATTAACAAATCTTTAAAAACTGTATGTTGGTTCCTAAAAACTTACATTTTTTATAAAAACAAACAGAGACGCATAGTACGTCCCTGCTTTTTATCTAAAAATAATATACTTACATATCGGATTGCCCATAGATGAAAACTTTTCTTCGTATTCTGTCATAACGTTTCCTCTCACCATGTTCTCGTCATTGTGAAGATCGTAGGTTATGGCCTTCGCTTTCCAGCCGGCCGGTTCAAGTTCTTCTATTGCAAAATCAAATAGTGCTCTGTTGTCTGTCTTAAATTCCAAATCTCCGTTTTTCTTTAAAATGTAATCATATCTTTCAAGAAACTCTCTTGAAGGAAGCCTTCTTTTTGCGTGCCTGTCTTTTGGCCAGGGATCTGAAAAGTTTAAATATATCTTGTCTACTTCTCCCTTTGCAAATACATCCATTATTTCTTTTGCATCTATACAAAGAAATCTGATGTTTTCAGGCTTCTTTTCCATAGTATCAAGCTTTTGAAGTGCTCTTAACAAAACGCTTGAATACCTTTCAATTCCAATATAGTTAATGTCCGGATTTCTAAGGGCATTTTCTGTTAAAAATTTTCCCTTTCCCATTCCGATTTCTATATATATGGGATTGTCATTTTTAAATACTTTTTTCCAGCTTCCTCTTTCCAAAGCCGGCTCTTTTATAACAAAGGCGCTGTTTTCAATTGCTTCTTTGGCGCCTCTTATATTTCTTAATCTCATTATTACCTCACAAAAACCGACATCTTTCGATGTCGGTTTTATTATACCTTATTATTGATAATCTTTCAATTTTTACTGTGAACCATCACAGCTGTATTTATTCTTCCAAGTAAGAAATAACTTTATTGATTGTCGCATCCATCTGTGAATCAAATCTTTCAACAGTCTCAATAACAATCACATTCGCACTCTTTATATCTTCCTTGGCAAGCTCTGCATCCTGCCTTTGCACAAATACGGATTCTTTAAAATCTTTTCTGATTATTGGTATCATACCTATTCTAAAGGAATCCCCAAGCATCACTATCTTACTGTAATTTTCACTGCTTGATTCATTCTTTTGATAGTTATCGTATCCGCCTCTTATATCAAAGGTTCCCTGTTCTGATAGTATTTCTATCTCAGGTTTATAGTCAATGTAATATTCATAATCATCAGGGTAGCCTGCAGAATTTATACTTCCTGTTCCAAATAAACCTGCTGCCGCATCCACACTCTTGCTTACCGGAATAGACTCTAGTTCTGTTGTTTCCATTCCAAGCTTTTCGTATATTTGCATGGTTGCCACAAAGGCACCTATATTGTTCCAATGTGTGTCGTAAGCATAGTAGGTATCATAATACATTTTTGCCTTTTTAAGCTCTTCCTTTGGAAATAAGAACTTAGCCGAAGAATGATTCTTCATGTATTCTGAAAGATAATCGTTTCTTGTAAACTCGGGTACGTTATCATATGAAGGCATGTACTCTGAATATATCTCTTCTTTATTTGGAGCAATTAAAAATACCACTTCTTTTCCTTTTTGTTTACACAAATCCTTAAGCCTTTGCATTAATTCTGCTTTTTGCTGCAAGGCTTGCTCATCATAAAGATTTGTTCCAAGGTAATATCCTAATGTATTGTCCCCTGTAAAGAAAAGCCAGTTATTTCTTCCCTCTATTACCATTCCCTCATGATTTATTGCCGGGAAATAAGACTCATCTACAAGCTTTGCTTCTAAATCTTCAAATTTTCTTTTGTGACAGGTTTTACATTCATAAATCTTTTTTCCGTATGAGGTATAAGAAGCAGGTATCTCTTCCACAAGTTCAAATTCATGGTCTATTTGTGGTAAAACTTCTTTGGTTTCTTCTCCCGTTTCTTCATTTACGTATACCACATACCCTTCTTCTTTGCAGGTAGGCTCTTTTCTTTCTTTTTCGGTAAGCTTAACTTCAGAAGGTTTATTTTCAGAGACTTCTTCTTTCTTTTCTTCCTCTTTTTCAGGTTCTTTTTCTTCTTTAGGAAGATATACTTCCATTTTTCTCTCATTCTTTCCGGCACCGTAAAAAACTTTTAAAAGAGCCGGCTGAATGGCGTTTTTATATGGAATTTCAAGTCCTGCATTGATTTTTTGATTAAATGAAATTAGGTAATTTCTAAAAGGAGCTCTGTCAGAATAGTATTCTTCATATTCTTTCGAATAATCTTTAATGGTTACGTCTTCTGACATTTCTTTTAAAGCTCTGTTTTCTCCGATTTCTTTTGTAAAGACTTCATACTTCTTAGGATTCTTCTCTACTTCTCTCCAAAGATAAGTCGGAGCAATCAATACAATCATAAATAATATTATTGATATAAATGATAGTAATCTTTTCATTTGTCACCGCTTCTTAAAACTGAAAATATATAAAAGGATTGTAGGTTCCGCTTATGATTAAAATAATCGAATAAGCCAAAACTAAAATCTGTAATACTATATCGGGGATTCGGATAAACAATCTATCCTTTATTTCTTCGTACTTTTCTTTAAGAGGTCTTTGCACAATTCCTGAGAAAAGGATAGCAGCTATAAGCACTATAATTACCTTCATTGAAAGGAAAGTAAGGACTGTGGTGTTAAACTTTCCCCCCGCAAATAGTCTTGATATATAAATGTTTGCATACTCTATGGTGTCAGATCTAAAGAACACCCAACCAATCATAACAAGTAACATTGTATAGATTGAATTCAGTATGTTTATTCTGTTTTTATTTAATACTTTTCCTAAGAACAATCTTTCCAGTATAAGGATAATTGCGTAGTAAATGCCCCAGAAGAAAAAGGTTAGATTTGCTCCGTGCCAAATTCCTGTAAGTAAGAACACAATGAATATATTTATAAATGTTCTTACTTTTCCTTTTCTGTTTCCTCCAAGGGGAATATAAACATATTCTCTAAACCATGAAGATAAAGAAATATGCCACCTTCTCCAAAATTCCGTTACTGATAGTGATGTGTATGGATAGTTAAAGTTTTCTTTAAAGTTAAAGCCAAGCATTTTTCCTATTCCGATTGCCATGTCGGAATATCCGGAAAAGTCGTAGTAGATTTGAAATGTGTAACATATCATTCCAAGCCATGCTACCCCTGCTCCAAATGTATCGGGGCTCTTTTCCCAGATTGCATCGGCCACTTCCGCAAGTGTGTTTGCCAAGATTACTTTCTTTCCAAGACCGTAACAAAATCTTTTTATTCCGGCCGCAGTTTTTTCAATGGTTTCTTTTCTGAATCTTAAGTCCTCTTCAATATCACTGTACTTAACGATCGGTCCTGCGATAAGCTGAGGGAAAAGGGACACATACAAAGCAAAGTTAATTATGTTTTTTTGCACCTCTGCCTTTTCTTTGTATACATCAATTACATAGGACATTGCCTGGAAAATGTAAAAAGAAATTCCTATGGGAAGCACTACTTCTTTTATTCCAAAGGCGCCCGGTTCCCTTTTTGAAATCTTCTCAGCAAGTGATATAAAAAGGTTAAAGTATTTAAAATAGAATAGAAGTGAGATGTTTAAGATAATTGTGATTATGAGAATAAGCTTTTTATTATCTGCTTTTTCCATAAACCGCCCGCCCATGTAATTTATCAAAATTACGGCAAGCATTAAGAAAAGATAATAAAAACCGCCCCAAGCATAGAACACTAAACTTGCGGTGAGCAAAAAGAGATTTTTTAATCTGATTCTGTCTTCTCTTTTTAAACGTACACTTTCAATTAAAAAATTAACTACCAAAACTGTCGGTAGAAAAACCCATAAAAAATAGATTGAACTAAAAAGCATCTAATTTCCCCTATTATTTTTTTTCATTATACCATTTTTCTTTCAATCTTAATGCTATAATATGTTAAGAATCGTTTTAGATGAGGAAATATATGATTAGAAAAAAGCATTTAAAAATTTTTTCCGCTCTAATTTCATTATGTATTCTTTTATCTCCCATTTCTTCCTATGCTGATTTCATGGATGATATGGAAGAGCAAAAGCTTTTGCCCGTTCAATCAAACGAATGGCCAAACTGGCCGGCGGGCCCCCAGGTGGGAGCTTACTCCGCAATTTTAATGGATGTTGATACAGGCGCCATTTTATATGATAAGAATTCTCATACAGAAATGTTTCCCGCAAGCACCACAAAAATGTTAACCTGCCTACTTGCTTTAGAAAAGGAAGGTTCAAACCTAAACGACCTTGTCTACTTTTCAAAAGAAGCCGTTGAATCAGTAACTTTGGATGCTTCAAACATGGGCTTAAATGTTGGAAACAAAATGACCTTGGAAGAATGCCTTTACGGAATTCTTGTTGCATCGGCAAACGAAATTTCAAATGCGGTTGCTGAATACACAACCGGCGATATTCCTTCATTTGTTAAGCTAATGAATGAGAGGGCAAAAGAAATCGGGTGCCTAAACACTCATTTTAACAACGTCCATGGTTACACCGATCCAAATCATTATTCTTCCGCTTACGATTTGGCTCTTATCGGAAAAGAGTTCTTTTCAAATGAACTTCTTGCAAAAATGTCAAGAACTCCAAGTTACCACTGGTACCCTACGGAATATCAGCCTGACGATATGCAGCTTGGCTCCACCAACTACTTTTTAAAGGGCAGAAAATATTGTGAAGGATTGGTCGGTTCAAAGACAGGATTTACCGATGAATCAAGATGCGTGCTTGTTACCTGTGCAGAGAGAAACGGCATGCGACTTATTGCAGTAGTGATGCAGGAAGAAAATCCTTATCAATATGATGACACAAACACACTTTTAGATTATGGTTTTTCAAACTTTGACAGAGTAAAGGTAAGTGATTACGAGACTAAATACATAATAACCGATGAGACCTTTTTCCACTCGGATTCCTCGGTTTTTGGTGATTCATCAAGTATTCTTTCTTTAGACACTAATGCTTATATCACGCTACCAAAAACAACTTCTTTTAATAACTTAACTTCAACTCTTACTTTAAACAAAGAAGAAAATTCAGATACAATCGCTACAATAACCTATAGATACAATAACGTTTTCCTTGGAAATGCCGATATCCTTTTTTCACAAAAGGCTGAAACTTCCTTTGTGTTTGACGAAACGGAACCGGAAATTGTAGATGAAGAAATTAAAGAAAAAGAACCTGTATTTATTTACATTAACTACGTAATCTACGCTGTCATAGGGCTCTTTGTACTGGTTGTTATAATCGCTATTCTTCATAAGATTTTGGCTACATACCATTTTGCCGAAAGAAGAAAAGCTTCAAGGCGATTTAGAAAAAGAAAGATTACTCACGGGCCTTCCTTTAAAGCTTACAAAAATATGAAAGAAAAGAAAGTTAAAAAGAAAAAGAGAAGTTCTTCTTACATTGATTTATAAAATAAAAGACCACCGAAATATCGGTGGTCTTTAAATTTATTCTTCGTCGTTTTCTTCTGTAGCTTCTTCGCTTACTTCTTCGGACTCTTCCAAAACTTCTTCGCTAAGTCCAAGTCCATTTCTTACTTTAGCAATCTTAGCAATTTTAACTCCGTCTCTAAGATCCATAAGCTTAACACCTGAAGTAATACGGCTGATTTCTTTGATGTCACTCATTCTTATCTGAATGATGATACCCTGTGTGGTAATCATCATGATTTCGTGATCATCAGTAACTGCCTTAACACCTACAAGTTCACCGGTCTTTTCGGTAATTCTGTAGCACTTAAGTCCTTTACCGCCACGGTGCTGAATCTTAAAGTCTTCAAGTTTTGTTCTCTTACCGATACCGTTTTCGGATACCACTAAGAGTGAATCGCCCTGATGATCTAACTGCATTCCGATAACATCATCATCTTTATCAAGTTCGATACCTTTAACACCTGTTGCCGCACGGCTCAGAGGTCTAACTTCGGATTCATCAAACTCGATGCTCATACCCTTTCTTGTAACGATAAAGATTTTATCGTTTTCGGTAGTGGTCTTTACTTCGATAAGTCTGTCATCTTCACGTAAGTTGATGGCGTTCAAACCATTCTTTCTAATGTTAGCAAACTCGATAATAGGAGTCTTCTTAACAACACCCTTTTGAGTTACAAAGAATAAGCACTTTCCTTCATTGAAATCTTCAATGGGGATGATTGCGTTTACTTTTTCTCCGGGACCTAACTGAAGCAGGTTAACCATTGCAGTTCCTCTGGAGATTCTGCTTGCTTCCGGAATTTCATAAACCTTTAATCTGTATGCTCTTCCGAAGTTTGTAAAGAACATGATATATCCGTGAGTGTTGGTCATAAGAAGGTCTCTCATGAAATCCTGTTCTACAGGTTTCATGCCGGTAATTCCTACACCGCCACGGTTCTGCGCACGGAAGTTATCCACAGTCATACGCTTAATATACCCTAGATTACTGCAGGTAATAACAACGTTTTCATTCGGAATCAAATCTTCATCCATGATGTCATATTCATCTCTTCCGATTGATGACTTTCTATCATCACCGTATTTATCGGAAATTTCCTGAATTTCTGTCTTAATAACACCAAGGAGTAATTTTTCATCAGCCAGGATTGCTTTTAAGTGAGCAATCAATTTAACAAGTTCTTCGTGTTCTTCGTTTAACTTTTCACGTTCCAAACCTGTTAAAGCACGAAGTCTCATATCGACAATGGCCTGAGCCTGAGCATCGGATAAAGCAAATCTTTGAATCAACTTTTCCTTTGCTTCGGGAGTGTTGGCACTGCCTCTTATGATAGAAATTACTTCGTCAATATTTTCTAAAGCAATGAGTAAGCCCTGTAAAATGTGGTCTCTTTCCTCTGCTTTATTTAATTCAAACTTGGTTCTTCTTGTTACAACTTCTTCCTGGTGCTTTAAGTAATACTTAAGCATTTCAAGAAGATTCAATACTTTAGGCTCGTTATTTACCAAAGCAAGCATAATTACGCCGAAAGTATCCTGAAGCTGTGTGTGCTTATATAATTTGTTAAGCACCACGTTTGCGTTTACGTCTCTTCTTAATTCGATAACGATACGCATTCCTTCACGGCTCGTTTCATCTCTTAAATCGGTAATACCATCGATTCTCTTTTCTTTAACAAGCTCGGCGATTTTTTCAATTAATCTTGCTTTATTTACTAAGTAAGGAAGCTCGGTAACAATAATTCTGCTCTTACCGTTAGGCATTTCTTCAATATCCGTAACGGCTCTTACTCTTACTTTTCCTCTACCTGTTCTGTAGGCTTCTTCGCATCCTCTTGTTCCTAAAATCATTGCACCGGTAGGAAAATCGGGAGCTTTAATGATTTCAAGAACTTCTTCGATTTCTGTATCTCTGTCTTCTTCTACTTTGTTATCAATAATCTTAACAACAGCTTTGATTACTTCCCTTAAGTTATGAGGAGGAATGTTTGTTGCCATACCTACCGCAATACCTGTGGTTCCGTTTACCAATAAGTTAGGGTAACGGCTGGGAAGAACTGTAGGTTCTTTTTCCGTTTCATCAAAGTTAGGAACAAAATCGACTGTATCTTTATTTAAGTCAGCCAAAAGTTCCATTGAAATTTTAGAGAGTCTGGCTTCTGTGTAACGCATTGCAGCTGCGCCGTCGCCGTCCACCGATCCAAAGTTTCCGTGACCGTCAATAAGCGGATATCTTAATGACCAGTCTTGAGCCATATTTACTAAAGCTCCGTATATGGAACTGTCTCCGTGAGGATGGTATTTACCCATCGTATCACCGACAATTCTGGCACTTTTTCTGTGAGGCTTGTCGGGACCGTTATTTAATTCAATCATGGAATATAAAACTCGGCGTTGTACCGGCTTTAAACCATCTCTTACATCAGGCAATGCTCTTGCGGCAATTACGCTCATGGCATAATCGATGTAAGATGATTCCATGGTCTTTTTTAAATCTACCTCATGTATTTTGTCGTACTGTGGTACATTGTCAAAAATCTGGTCGTCCATCTTTTCTCCTAATAATTTATAGCAATTTCCTTTATTACTTTAAATATCAAGGTTCTTAACAAACTTAGCGTTAGCTTCAATGAAGTCACGTCTGGGCTCAACCTTATCTCCCATAAGAGTGGTAAATGTTAAATCAAGTTCAGACTGTGCATCTTCATCCATGTTTACTCTAAGTAACACTCTGTGTTCAGGGTCCATAGTTGTTTCCCAAAGCTGGTCCGCATCCATTTCTCCCAAACCTTTGTATCGCTGGATTCTGTTGTTTGAATCTCTTCCGACTTCATTAAGAATGTTATTAAGTTCATCATCAGAGTATGCATACCATACTTTGTTGTTTTTCTTTAACTGATAAAGCGGGGGCTGAGCAAGGTAAACATGACCTTCTTTAATAAGCCCGGGCATAAATCTGTAAATAAATGTTAAAAGAAGGGTAGCGATATGAGCTCCGTCAACATCGGCATCGGTCATAAGAATGATTTTGTGATATCTTAATTTTTCGATATCAAATTCATCATGGATACCTGTTCCGAAAGCAGTGATCATGGCTTTGATTTCTTCATTGCCATAAACCTTATCCATTCTTGCTTTTTCAACGTTTAAAATTTTACCTCTCAAAGGTAAGATTGCCTGAGTTGCTCTGTTTCTGGCAGTCTTTGCACTTCCGCCCGCGGAATCTCCTTCGACTATATAGATTTCACAGTTCTCAGGATCTTTATCAGAACAGTCTGCAAGCTTACCGGGCAAGGCTCCTATATCAAGAGCTGTTTTTCTTCTTGTAAGTTCTCTTGCTTTTCTAGCTGCTTCTCTTGCACGTGATGCTAAGATTGATTTATCGCAAATTGTTCTTCCCACAACAGGATTTTGCTCAAGATAAATTGTAAGTTTTTCTGACAAAATACTGTCAACAGCGCTTCTTGCTTCACTGTTTCCAAGCTTTTGTTTTGTCTGTCCTTCAAACTGAGGATCTTCGATTTTAACACTTACAATAGCAGTCAAACCTTCTCTTATATCTTCACCAGTAAGGTTTTGCTCATTGTCTTTTAATAACTTTCCGCTTCTTGCATAGTCATTAAACGTTTTTGTAAGCGCATTTCTAAATCCTTGTAAGTGAGTTCCGCCTTCGGGAGTGTTGATGTTGTTTACATACGTAAACACGCTTTCATTGTAAGAATCGTTATGCTGCATAGCTATTTCAACATAAACGCCGTTCTTTTCTCCTTCAAAATAAAGAACATCGCCGTACAAGGCTTCTTTACTGTTATTTAAATACTTAACGTATTCTTTTATTCCGCCTTCATAGCAGAAAGAAACTTCCTTCTTTTCAACCTTCTTTTCACCTACATCGTTGAAGGCTCTGTTTAAAAGTTTATCAATCTGCTCCTCACCGTCTTCTTTTCCCATTGCAGCTTCTTTAGCTTCTTCAATCATACTGTCTGTCACTAAAGATTTTGCATGTTCTTCGGTTCTGTCGTCTCTTAAAGTAATTCTTAATCCCTTTGTTAAGAATGCCATTTCTCTAAGTCTTGACTTAATAATGTCAAAGTCAAAGATAGTGGTTTCTGTAAAAATCAAAGGATCCGGAAGGAAAGTTACACTTGTTCCGGTTTCTTCTTCCGCGCATACCCCAATTTCTTTAAGGGGATAAATTGTTTTACCGCGTTCATATCTTTGCTTGTATACTTTTCCGCCTTGCTTAATAGTAACTTCAAGCCATTCAGACAAAGCATTAACAACAGATGCACCTACTCCGTGAAGTCCACCGGATACTTTGTATCCTCCGCCACCGAACTTTCCGCCTGCATGAAGAATTGTAAATACCACTTCTACAGCGGGAATTCCGGCTTTATGGTTGATTCCGACGGGAATTCCTCTACCGTTATCACTTACAGTAAGAGAATTGTCGTCATTTATAACTACTTCGATATGTGTACAATATCCGGCTAATGCTTCATCAATAGAGTTATCAACTATTTCATAAACCAAATGATGAAGACCTCTGCTGGCAGTCGTTCCAATATACATACCGGGACGTTTTCTAACTGCTTCAAGTCCTTCGAGTATCTGTATTTGGTCGGCGCCATATTCATTAACAGGTTCGTTTGACATATTCCCTCCTATGAACAGATAATACTTCCATTCACAACATTTATTACCTTGTTTATCTGAAAGTTATTATTTACAAAATCATCCAAACCGGTACATGTAATTATGGTTTGTATATCTCCTATAGTGTTCAGAAGATAATTTTGCCTGTTGTTATCAAGCTCTGATAAAACATCATCAAGCAACAATACAGGAACGTGACCGGTTATTTTTTTTACTATCTCTATTTCCGATAACTTAAGTGATAATGCCGCAGTTCTTTGCTGTCCCTGAGAACCGTATTTTCTTATGTCTATTCCATCAACAACAAAAGAAAAATCATCTCTGTGGGGGCCTACACTTGTAAGTTTATATTTTAAATCTTTATCTCTGTGTTTCTTTAATTCCTTTTCAAAGTTTTCGACACTTACGTCAGGTTCATAAATAAGCGCTATTTCTTCTTTTCCGTTTGTAAGCTTATTGTGAACTTGCTTTATAATCTCATTTAACTCTTCAATAAACTTTTTTCTTTTTTCAATAATCAATTTTCCATAAGAAACAAGCTGCATATCCCATATATCAAGAGTATCGGTAAGCTCTGAATTATTAAAATGATCTTTAATGAGTTTGTTTCTTTGATCGATTATTTTGTTATATTTCGAAAGATTATAAAGATAAATTGGATCTAACTGACATAACTCCATGTCAACAAATCTTCTTCTTTCGGAAGGACCGTTTTTTATGATGCTTAAATCTTCCGGAGAAAACAAAACTACGTTTAGTATCCCCAAAAGCTGAGTTGCCTTTTTTATTTTACTTCCGTTTACGGCAACTACTTTTGTCTTATCTTTTCTAAGTAAAATGTCTATTTTTATATCATCAAAAGATTTGCAAAGGACCATTGAAACATGAGCTTCTTCTTTATCAAACCCTATTATTTCTTTATCTTTTGAACCTTTATGAGATTTAGTGGTGGCACACATGAAAATTGCTTCCAAAACATTGGTTTTGCCTTGAGCGTTGTCACCATACAAAACATTGGTCCCTTTATCAAAACAGATTATTTCACTATTGTAATTTCTATAGCCTTCTAATTGAATCGATTTAATATACATAAAAGTTTACTTTTGAATCTTTATAATCTGTCCGTTAAAAGAAACCTCATCTCCGTCGTATAACTTTCGACCTCTTCTTGTATCAACTTCACCATTCACCAAAACATTACCTTCGGTAATCTCAATTTTGGCTTCAACTCCGTTTTCAACAAAACCGGCAGCTTTTAAAGCCTGGCCAAGTTTAATAAAATCCTCTTTTAAAGTAATAACTTCCATTACTTACTCCTTAATGAAATTTACAGGTAAAATGAAGTATACATATGTATCTTCATCATTTCTGATGATACAAGGGCTCTTTGCGTTTATCATATACATATTGATTTCTTCTTCTTCCAAAACCTTTAAAACATCAAGGAAGAATTTAGGTCTGAAAGCAATAGCAATGTCTTTTCCGCTCTTTTCACATGAAATGTTTTCTTTCATTTCACCAACGATAGTCTTAATTGACAAATCAATCTTTTCATCACTTACATCAAATACGATAGGTTTATTTTCACCTTCTCTTAACATAAGTGTTCCTCTGTCTATACCTTCATAAAGATCTTTGTTTCTAACCTTTATCTTTGTTTCATAATCATTGTTAAGCATCTGCTCGTAGTTAAAGTACTGGCCTTCAACCAATCTTGAAACAATTGTTGTATTTTCAAGTTCAAATAAAACAAGATTCTTTTCAAAGTAGATAACAACGTCTTTATTTACATCACCGGTAAGAATTCTTGAAATTTCATTCAAAGTCTTTCCGGGAATAATAACCTTGTTATCAGGATATGTGTTCTTTAAAGCAACTTTTCTGTATGCAATTCTGTAACCATCCAAAGCAACAACCTTAAGTGTATCGTTGCTAATTTCAAAAAGCTCTGAATTCATCATGTGGTTTGAGTTGTTTTCGGACAAACAGAAAATTGTCTGTCTTATAACATCTCTTAAAGAAAACTCGCTAATTAAAATGCTGTCTGTTTTGCTTATTTTAGGTAATGCAGTGAAATCATCACCATCTTTACCTATAAGGTTTATAAATGAATTTTCACATGTAATGTGAGTAACAAAGTTTTCTTCAACATCAAGTGTAACTGTATTTTCAGGAAGCTTTCTTACGATATCTGATAAAAACTTAGCATCTAAAGCAACATTTCCTTCTCTTTCTATTGTTCCTTCAACAACTGTCTCTATTCCAAGTTCACCATCATTTGCAGTCAAAGTAATTTTACCTTTTTCTGCTTTTATAAGAATGCACTGAAGAATAGACATTGATGTTTTAGCAGGAACTGCTTTTGAAACAATGTTAACTCCGTTTAAAAGATTATTCTTTGAACAAATGATTTTCATGTGTATAACTCCCTTCGCAAAAAAATTTGCGGTTTTTAATATATATTATTTTTATAATTAACAGTATTAATATTAGGGGGTGTTGATTAGTGGAAAACCTTAATTCTTTTGATAAATTAAACCTTTTTACAGGATGATAATTTTGTTAAAAAGATTATTTTTTATGTTTATAAATAGGTGGTTTTCCACAGCCCTAAAATTTCGAAATTATATTGTTTTCTTTATCCACATCTAATTAACATCTTTTGTTAATTAATTTGGGGATATTTTACTTATAATAATTTCAATTTTTGAAGCAAGATCAGGGTTCTTTTTTATATCTTCAGCAATCTTGTCTCTTCCGTGCATTACCGTTGTATGATCTCTGTTACCTAAAAATGCACCTATTTCATTAAGTGAGTAATCTGTCATTTCGGTGCATAGGTACATTGCAATCTGTCTTGGAAGTGCAATGTCTGCGCTACGTTTTTTAGAGTAGATTGATTCTGCTTTTACTCCAAAGTGTTCCGCAACTATATCTGTTATGTATGAAGGAGTTAATTTAAGAGGTTTATCCGGATAAATAACATCTCTTAAAGCTTCTTCCGCTCTTTGTAAATTCATTTCTACATTGTTTAACTTTGAGTAAGCGATTATTTTATTAAAAGCTCCTTCCAGTTCACGGATATTTGATTTAATATTCGTTGCAATGTATTCAATTATTTCCTTATTAATATAGCGATCGCAATTCTCTGCATTTTTCATTAGAATTGCCATACGTGTTTCATAATCGGGAGCCTGTATATCTGTAATAAGTCCCCATTCGAATCTTGATCTGAATCTTTCTTCCAATGTTTCCATTTTCTTTGGAGGCTTATCGGATGAAAGAACTATTTGTTTTCCTGTTGAATGTAAAGCATTGAAAGTGTTAAAGAACTCTTCCTGTGTTGCATCCTTACCTATAATAAATTGAACGTCATCGACCATAAGTACATCGACGGTTCTGTATTTTTCTCTAAGCTTTGTAATAGCTGTTGCGTTACCGCTTCTTACAGATTCAATTACTTCATTGGTAAATTGCTCACTTGTTACATATAAAACTTTCATGTTTGGATTCTGTTCCAAAATGAAATGTCCGATAGCATGCATTAAGTGAGTCTTTCCAAGACCGGCTCCTCCGTAAATGTACAAAGGATTGTAAACGGTTCCGGGAGATTCTGCTACAGCCAAAGAAGCAGCATGGGCCATTTTGTTGTTTGAACCTACAACGAAAGTATCAAATTTGTATTTAGGATTTAAATTTGCGTTTTCTGAATTTATGTTATAAACATTATTTACCGTACCGGTAACAGAATCCGATGTATTAACATCCTTTTCAAGTTTAAAAACAACATCGTATTCATGATTGAACATTTCAGATATTGTTACATGAAAAGGATCTCCGTATTTCATATTGATATAACTAAGGGATTGAGCTTTTTCAGACGGAATAATGATAACTACCGTATCATTTTCGATAGAATGAAACTTTAAGGGCATAATCCAGGTATTGAAGGATACATCGGTAAGCTCATACTCTTTACGGACTGTTTCTTTAATTAAGTCCCATTTTTCACTTATTCCCGACATAAATACCTCCAAATTACCATAAAAATACATCTACTTTATCTTACTCTAATATAAGAAATAATTCAATTGATTATTTATCCACAATATCCACATTTTTTTATCCACATTTTGTGGATAAAATTTATCTTTAAAGGACTTTTTTTCTACAAAAAAACTTATATGTGGATATCGTTTTTATATATATTAACATACTCAAACGCTGTAAAATAAGGGGTTTTTATAATTTTAATAAAACTTTTGAACCAATTATCCACAAGATATTCACTTTTTGTGGATAAAGATATGTGGACATCAGTTATCCACCGCTTATCCACTATTAGTCAAAATCAACATTTTGTGGTTTAAAATTTGGTGAAAAACATCATATAGAGGCAGGAAAATTTAATAAATTCAATTGTTTTGTTTTCCTTGACTATGTACATTCTTTTTAATATAATCGTATTGCTGTTTCCACGTAAATTTTTAAAAATAATAGTTACCTTATATATATAATTAAGGTTGAGTAAGGAGGTGTTTGTTCCATGAAGATGACATTTCAGCCTAAAAAGAGATCACACTCTAAGGTTCACGGATTTAGAGCTCGTATGAGTACTCCCGGCGGAAGAAAGGTTTTAGCTTCCAGAAGAGCAAAGGGAAGAAAGAAATTATCAGCTTAGGCCGCAATTTTGTGGCCTTTTTTTCTATCTTAGAATTTTAATATGAAGAAAACAGATAGTTTAAAAAGTAACTTAGATTTTCAAAAGGTTTATAAGACAGGAAAGTCTTACGCAAATAAGTTTCTTATTATGTATGTTGTGGAAAACGGCGAAGAGAGAAACAGACTTGGAATTTCTGTAAGTAAGAAAGTAGGAAACAGTGTAGTAAGACATAGAGTTAAGCGATTGATTCGCGAAAGTTATCGATTACAGGAAGCTGTGTTTAATAGTGGTTTAGACATCGTAATCGTCGCAAGGTCAAGTAGTGCAGGCATTTCTTATAAAGAAACGGAGAGCGCACTTTTACACTTGGGAAAGCTTCATTCAATTGTTTGTCCAATTAACTGATATTGGAATTTAATGCTATGAAAAGAATATTATTATTTTTGATAAAACTTTACAGAAAATACATTTCACCCATGAAATCAACGAAATGTCCTTATTATCCTACATGTTCACAATATGGCATGGAAGCTATTGAGAAATATGGTGCGATTAAAGGTGGAGCTTTGGCCGCATGGCGTATTTTAAGATGTAATCCTTTATCAAAGGGAGGTTATGATCCCGTTCCTTAATATTCTCTGAATAGTAATGAGGAGGATATAAATTGAATACTATTGTTTTAACGCAAAGTGGTGGTTTATTAGGACCGATTGCGAAGTATATTCTCGGACCAATCCTTAAATTAATTTTTGATTTTCTTGATTGGTTACCTTGGGAAAACTCAGCTAATGTCGGTGTAGCAATCATTATTTTTACTCTTGTTGTTTATATTGCATTGTTGCCTCTTACCATTAAGCAGCAGAAGTTTTCAAAACTTCAGGCAAAGATGCAGCCTGAAATTCAGAAGATTCAGGAAAAATATAAAAACAAAAAAGACCAGGATTCTCAGATGGCAATGAACCAGGAAACACAGGAAGTGTACAGAAAGTACGGTGTTTCTCCTATGGGAAGTTGCTT
This sequence comes from Lachnospiraceae bacterium, assembly GCA_024680435.1. Lineage (GTDB taxonomy): Bacteria > Bacillota > Clostridia > Lachnospirales > Lachnospiraceae > UBA1258. Next base: position 150 of record JAILCK010000212.1, on the reverse strand, counting down.
ACAGTTGTTAATCCAGATGCCTATTCTTATTGCTCTTTACAGAGTTATTTATTCAATCCCCGCTTATGTTCCTATGATTAAGAATGCATTTACGGGATTGGTTGATTCTTTAATGGCAAAAGAAGGTGCAACCGAGTTTCTTCAGACTTT
>JAILCK010000239.1 GCA_024680435.1 Lachnospiraceae bacterium | reverse complement strand
TGCCTAAATATCCTTATGTTCTTGAAAACGAAAGATATCAAAACGATGGTATAGCCAAGCACTTTGATTATGAACTGCTAATTACCGGCAGTAGCACAAGTCAGGTCCTCCTTCCAAGCCACGCCTCATCTCTGTGGGGGCGAAATGCAATTAGAACATCTTTTGCAGGCGGCTCTTTAAAAGAAACCGGCAATCTTGTTGATACAGCCATCAATTCAAACAATAATTTAAAAGTCGTTATCAGAGGGCTTGATTTAGGAAGAATTGTGCAAGATAAAGACACTCTTGATTACGATGACATTCCATTTTACCTTTATGACAAAAATCCTTTTAATGACTATAAGTATTTATATAACAAAGATGTGATGTTAAATATAGCAGGGAGTCTTGTTAAACAGATTCGGAGGCAATCACCGGATAGCTTTGATGATTACGAAAATTGGAACGATACCAAAACTTTTGGAAAAGACGCGATTCTTTCAGGGTTTGAAAGAGTTGATATAATCGAAAACAAGCAGATTTATACAGAGACCGATAGAGCGATAACAAACGACAATCTTTTCGAAAATATTTTAAAAACAGCTTCTAATAATCCAGACATAGATTTTATAATCTTCATCCCTCCCGTTAACGTCCTTTACTGGGATGCAGCTTTAAGAAGCGGAAGTTTTGAATATACTCTTGATGCACTTGATGAATCATTCAGCAGACTTCTCGAGGCAGAAAATATAGAAGTATACGCCTTTGATGACTGCACTGAAATAACCTGCGATTTTAACAATTATATTGATACACTTCATTTCAGCGAAGAAGTCGGAACTTACATACTAGATTCCATATACTTAGGCAAGCACAAAATCACAAAAGAGAATAAGGATGAATATCTTAACCGTTTACATGATATTTACACTACATACGATTACGACAGCATTTTTAATTGATTTTTAGCTTTGCCTTTATACTATCCGCAAGCTTCTTTGCACTTACAGCAAAAATAGGTAATAGAAGCACAAAATAAGGGAAGCAGTAGCGGGCTTTGGCTTCCCAGAGGAGTTGAACTAAAAAGCCTCCAAACATTGCTACGGGAATTACATAGTTTTCTATGGATTCATCCTTTTTTACAAAGAAAAGGATGTATAGCACCATGCATAGGTAAAATAAGATTTGATAAGCTTTCATGTATGTATCAAATATGACGCCAAGTTTTCCGAAGAAGATTGACATGGTGACTTTATTTTGAAGCCCGTACAGGTTATCGTTTGAAACAATTGCCTGAAACATAGGTGACTGCCACTGAGAATTAATCTTATTAAAATAAAACTTCGCGGCAAATTTAGGGTTCTTTATTAGGTTTGGAATGTGAATGGTTTTTATTTCTTCCAAAGCCTGCTGTCTCGTAAATTCTTCATCACAGTCATTTGCATAAAGAATATCCAATTCATAATAGTTATACCAGCCGTAATAATCTCCGTTTACGTTAAAGCCCATATCGATTGTGGCTGCGGTAGGTATGCTTGCATTTTCTGCAGGCTTCTCAGGCAAATAAAAAAGCTTTGGATAGTAAAGGGATGTCACCATTGAAACAATTATCAAAGCGCTTACTATTATGTCTTTAGCTTCAAACCTTCTAATCATTCTAAGCACTGTTACAACAAGCATTGCAATTGGCACCACAATAAGCATTTTGCGCATTGGAATCATCAAAAGAATTGAAATAACCAAGCCGATATAGTATCCGATTTTCCTTGTGTTTACAGTCTTCAAAAACATGTATATCGACACAACGCTAAGCCCGATTCCGAGCATATCTCCGTACACGTAAAGTGTATACCCAATAATCGGAAGACAGGTTAATGAAAAGAACAAAAAGAAAACTCTTGCTCTTTTGTCTTCATCTGAAAGAATTCCCGTAATCTTGCTTCCAAAGAAAACAATCAGCGGAACCATTAAGGCATTTATGTATCTTACCGCCATAATGTTTTCAGTCCCAAAGATTTTAAACAATAGTCTTTCTAACGCTACAAAGCCTAATAAATGAGGGTAATTTGACAAATAATTACCTTTTTCAAAGGCATGAAAATTTCCTGCATTTATTTCTGAAGCCGCTTTTACGCAAAACTCCTGATCTGCCGCAGG
>JAILCK010000199.1 GCA_024680435.1 Lachnospiraceae bacterium | reverse complement strand
GTAAGATTGGTTAAATAAATTTAAAGAAGTATTTTATGGTATAATAAATGGGAATTCCGAAGTGGAATTCCCATTTTGATTTAAAGGATATTAGATGACAATAAACATTCCAAAAGACGTTGAATTTATTATAAATACGCTTGAAGAAAACGGCTTTGAAGCGTATGCGGTAGGAGGGTGTGTAAGAGACAGCCTTCTTGGAAGGGTGCCAAACGACTGGGACATTACCACAAGCGCCAAACCGCTTGAAACAAAAAAGCTTTTTAAAAGAACCTTTGATACGGGAATAAAGCACGGCACAATTTCAGTTTTACTTGATAAAGAAATATATGAAGTAACTACATATAGAATAGACGGAGAATACGAGGATGCAAGACATCCAAAGGAAGTAACTTTTACAAGTAAGTTATCGGAAGATTTACTAAGACGAGACTTTACGATAAATGCCATGGCCTACAATCCAAAGCGTGGGCTTGTGGACCTTTATGGCGGAAAAGAAGATTTAGAAAACAAAATAATAAGATGTGTCGGAAATCCCTATGACAGATTTACGGAAGACGCCCTTAGAATCATGAGAGCCGTTAGATTTGCTGCACAGCTAAACTATCAGATAGAGGAAGATACAAAGAAAGCCATAAAGGAATTAGCTCCTAATTTAACAAAGATTAGCGCAGAAAGAATCCAGGTAGAATTGATTAAGCTTCTTACAAGCGATAATCCCGGATTTTTAAAGCTTGCATGGGAACTTGGAATCACAAAGGTAATTTTACCTGAATTTGACGAGGCGATGGCTTGCGAACAGCATAATCCAAATCATGCTTACAGCGTGGGAGAGCATACTTTAAAGGTAATTGAAAATGCTCCCTCAGATAAAGTGTCTAGGCTTACTGCTCTTTTCCATGATTTAGGAAAGCCTATAGCAAAGACTACCGATGAAACCGGTAAAGACAGCTTTAAGGGACACGCTATTGAGAGTGAAAAAATTGCAAAGGATGTTTTAAGACGACTTAAATTTGACAATGACACCATCACAAAGGTATGTAAGCTTGTAAGAGAGCACGATTGGATGATCGGTGCCAAGCCTGAAAGAATAAGGCGTTACATAAACAGAATCGGAGAAGAGTACTTCCCGATGATATTTGATATTAATGTTGCAGACTTAATGGCTCAAAGTACTTACAGGCGAGAAGAAAAGCTAGAGCTTATCTCAGAGCTTAGGAAAAAGTACGAAGAGACAATTAAGAATAATGAGTGCGTGTCATTAAAGACCTTAAAGGTTACGGGAAAAGATGTAATAGATAAAGGCGTTTCCGCAGGCCCTAAAGTCGGAGAAATCCTTAATTGTTTACTTGAAGAAGTATTGGACGATCCAAAGAAAAACGATAGAGAATATTTACTTAAAAGACTTGATGAGTTAAGGGGTTAAGAGTGAAAAACAAGGTAAAGATCCTAAACTTAATAATGCTTGTATCAATGCTTTTTCTTTTATGCGCATGCACAACCGGTAAAAGTGAAAGTAAAGAAGCAAAGCCAATCGATAATAAAGAAACAGAAGTAACAGAGGTTACAGCGCCATTTACTGCGGCTCTTCCCGGAGAATATGACTCTAAAGACACGTCGGTTGTTACAAAGGTGAGTAAGGTAACAGATTCAATTACCTTTTATAATTACGGCCTTTCAAAAAGCTACACATTAAGCTTTGATAAGGTTACTTCCTTTTATGATAAGTATGAAATTCCGATGTCCGTAGACCAGGTAAATCAAGGCGATATAGTGGACATTTCATTTTTGAAAGGTAAAAAGCTTTTGGTTTCTTTGAAAGAAAGAAAAGATGCTTTATCACTTCCTGATGTTACAGGCTTTGAAATTAATGAAAACGCCAAGAAGTTTAACTGTGGAAGCGATTCTTACAAGATAACCGATTCAACCATAGTTTTAGCAGAAAATGAAAAAAGGGCGCTTAGCGATTTAAGCGAAATAGACCATGTAAGCATAAGCGGAATCGATAAGGATATTTATTGCATTACATTAAAGACAGGTCACGGCACCCTTTCATTAAAGGGGCAGGATGAGCTCATTGACGGAGTAATTGAAGTTGGTGGAAACATTCTTACAATCAAAAAGAACCTGACCATAGATTTACCTGAAGGGGAGTTTGATGCCACAATTTCAAAGGGAAAGACCGTCGTTAACAGGAAAGTAAATATTCAAAGAGATCAAAAGGCTACACTTGATTTAAGCGATGTGGTGCTTGAAGAAGATAAGATGGGAAGAGTGTATTTTGACGTGTATCCCAAAGAAGCAAAGCTTTACATCGACTCAAAGCTTGTGGACAGTAGCGAGCTTATTGAACTTACGATAGGCACTCATAAGGTTGAAGCTGTAATGGACGGATACGAAACCTTTACAAGAGTATTAAACGTAGGGGAAGAAACAGCCACCATGTCTGTTATATTGGAAGAAAAAGAAACAAAAGATTCTTCCAAAGCAAAAGAAGATTCAAAGACAAAGGGATTTTACTTAAGAGTGAACACCCCTGTTGGTGCTGAAGTAGAGATTGACGGAAACTACGTGGGCGTGGCTCCGATCGCTGTAGAAAAAGTAGCCGGAAGCCATACAATTAAGCTTACCAAAAACGGATATGTGACAAGAACTTATACAGTGGTTGTGGAAAACACAGCTGCCGATTCAAATTATAGTTTTTCTGATTTATTACCCGTCGGAACGGTAACTTCCAACGAATAAATGGGGCTATAGTACCGTTTTTTTGCTTGATAATTATTCGTTAATAAATGTCAGTTAAATTTAGAGATTTGTGTGAACAATTTGTTAACAAAAAACATCAAAAAAAGTGCCAAAAAACCTTGTAAATTCGGCATTTTTTGTTGACAAGACGAATAAAAAATTATATAACAATTATAGACGTTTTCCTTTAGGGAAGCGCAAAAACACAGACTCATATAAGAGGAGGAGTTCTCAATGAACAAGACAGAATTAGTTGCAGCTATCGCTGATCAGGCTGGATTATCCAAGAAGGATGCAGAGAAGGCAGTTAAGGCTTTCACAGAAGTTGTAGGTAAGGAATTAAAGAAGGGTGGAAAGGTTCAGTTAGTTGGATTCGGTACATTCGAAGTTTCTAAGAGAGCAGCAAGAGAGGGTAGAAATCCTCAGACAGGTGCACCTATGAAGATTAAGGCTTCTAAGGCTCCTAAGTTCAGCGCCGGCAAGGCATTAAAGGATTTAGTAAACGCTTAATCCTTTTACATATTCGATTAGAATTTGTAAACTTTGGGACTGCACATTGTGTAGTCCCTTCTTTTATATATATAGTATGGAGAAAAACAATGAGATTAGATAAATACTTAAAAGTATCAAGACTTATAAAGAGAAGAACCGTTGCAAACGAGGCTTGTGATAACGGAAGAGTGTTCATAAACGATAAGCAGGCAAAGGCATCTACCGAAGTAAAGGTAGGAGACATCATTACAATTTCTTTTGGCAATAAAGACGTAAAGGTGGAAGTTACCGACATAAGCGAAACCGTAAAAAAGGATGAAGCCAAGGATTTGTTTAAGTATTTATAGGAAGAAAAAGCTTAAGGATATATTTGTTGACGAATGGTTAATTCACAAATATAATAATTATGTAAACACCATTATGTAAACGGGGTGATGTGATGGCCCACAGATATACGAGGAGAAAAAAGAGAAAGAATCAGAATTTCAGAAACATGACGATGATAACCTTTGTTGTCGCCATGATTCTTGTTGTGGTTTTTATTAAGAATGCCGAGCTTAAAGAAAAGAAAGCGGGCTATGAAAAAAGAGAGCAATACCTCCTTGAACAGATTGAAGAACAGAATAAAAGAAGCGAAGAAATAGAGGAATACAGAAAGTACACAAAGACAAAGCAGTATGTAGAAGATATGGCTAAAGAAAAACTTGGACTTGTGTATAAAGATGAAGTAATATTCGAAGCAGAGAACTAAAACCTTCCGTTGATTAAAAACGGAAGGTGTTTTATCTTATACATATATATGGAAAATCAATTTTTAAAGCGGATTGAAAATTTCATATCAGATTACTCTCTTATAACAGCAGGTGACAAGATTGTGCTTGGTGTTTCGGGAGGAGCAGATTCCGTGGCGCTTTTGGAAGTATTAAATGAGCTTAAGGCTAAATTAGACCTTAGGCTTTTTGTGGTTCATATAAATCACGGCCTAAGAGAGGAAGCATTGGCGGAAGAAAAGTATGTTGAATCTCTTTGCAAAGAAAGGGATATTCCTTTTTACTTATTTAAAGAAGATGTAAAAGAGCTATCAAAAAAGATGATGATAGGAATCGAGGAAGCCGGAAGGTTTTTACGATACGAGTCATTTGAAAAAGTGTTAAAAGAAGTTAATGCCGACAAAATTGCCGTTGCCCACAATTCAAACGATTTGTCCGAAACGATGCTCTTTAATCTTTTTAGAGGAACGGGAGTAAAAGGCCTTGCATCCATTTCTCCAAAAAGAGGAAATATAATAAGGCCTCTTTTATGTGTACAAAGAAACGAGATAGAAGAATTCCTAAAAGAAAGAAAGGTTTCTTTTTGCATAGATAAATCGAATTTATCAAATGAGTACTCAAGAAACAGGATTAGAAACAATATTTTGCCTGTAGTGTCGGATGAAATTTGCAAAGAAGCTGTTTCTCACATGAATGAAACAGCGGCTCAGTTAAGAGAGCTAAATGAGTTTACAAGCATTTACGTAGAAGAAGCTTTTAAAAAAATTGCAAGTGCGGAAGGCAAGATGGTTTCTTTTAACAAAGAATTGTTTTTAAAAGAATCTGTTTATATAAGAAAGATGCTTATAAAGAGGGCAATCGATGAGCTTGTGCCTCACAATAAAGACATTACGCACCTTAATATTGAAGCTGTTATGAATATTTCGAGTAAAAGCGGAAGCAAGAAGGTTAACCTTCCTTATGAAATAGAAGTAACGGCAAGCTATAATGATATTTACTTTAAAAGGGGCGGAGAAACAAAGGAAAAGCCTAAGGAAATAGAAGTATCTTTGAGTGACGGAACTTATAGATATGGGGAGTATAAGGTCGATGTAAGGGTACTTAAAAAAGACTTAAATTACGCTTACTCTCAAAAGACATATACTAAATGTTTCGATTGTGATAAAATACAGGGGTCTTTGATGATGAGAGCCAGGAGCACCGGGGATGAAATTGTAGTCACTCAAACTGGCTCAAAGAAGCGAATCAAGGATTATATGATTGATGAAAAAATACCGGTAGACAAGCGAGATTTCATTCCGATACTGGCAGTCGGAAACGCTGTTTTATGGGTAGTAGGTTTTCGAATTAGTGAAGCTTTTAAAATAAGTAGGGATACGAAGCGCGTTATAGAAATAAGCGTTTCTAAGGAGGAAGAATGTTAGAACACGAAGTAAAGGTATTGTTGTCAGAAGAAGAAGTTGATAAAAGAATCAAGGAAATCGGCGAACAGATAACAAAAGACTATGCAGGAAAGAGCGTTCATCTTGTATGCGTGCTTAAGGGCGGCAGTTTCTTTATGTGCGAACTTGCAAAGAGAATCAACTTAAACGTATCAATGGACTTTATGTCTGTTTCAAGTTATGGTGCAGACACAAAATCAAGCGGTGTTGTTAAAATCGTGAAGGATTTGGATGAGCCTTTGCTTGGTAAAGATGTAATTGTTGTTGAAGATATCGTTGACTCGGGAAGAACACTCAGTTACTTACTTGAAATGTTAAAAGACAGAAAGCCCGCAAGCTTATCACTTTGCACATTGCTTGATAAGCCTGAAAGACGTGTGGTGGACGTTGATGTTAAGTACACAGGCTTTAAGGTTCCGGATGTATTTGTAGTGGGCTATGGCCTTGACTACGATCAGATATACAGAAACCTTCCTTATATAGGAGAGGTTGTTTTTAAGAATGACGAAAAATAAAGGAGAATAAATTGGAAAAAAGAAATCAGGGATATGGGTTTATCTTTTCTCTCATAATTGTGCTTCTTATATGTGCGGTAATGGTTTCTTATTTAAGACAAGATAGAAACTACTACAGCAAGGATGCGCTTTTTGAGGATATCGGAAAGACTTTGGTAAACGAAGTGGTGATTAACCCCAATGCCGACAACCAGACGGGTACACTCGAAGTAAAATTTAAAGATGGTACCAGCAAAGAATTATTCGTTACCAATGTAGAAGAAATTGAAAAAGAATTAGGCGAAGTAAACGTTACGGTATATGTTGAGGACATTCCCAGAGAGAATTGGTTCTTATCATATGTATTACCGATTTTGATTGTTCTTATAATCTTTGTCTTCCTTTTTGTTATGTTTAGCGCTCAAGGTGCCGTAGGCGGTGGCGGACAAAACGCCAAGATGATGAATTTCGGAAAATCCAGAGCCAGAATGTATACAGGCGATGAGAACGAAATCAAATTAAAGGACGTTGCGGGATTAAAAGAAGAAAAAGAAGAACTTGATGAAATCGTGGACTTTTTAAAGAGCCCCGGAAAATACGTGAAGGTTGGCGCAAGAATTCCTAAGGGAATCTTGCTTGAAGGCCCTCCCGGAACAGGTAAGACACTTTTGGCAAAGGCTATTGCGGGGGAAGCAAACGTTCCCTTCTTTAGCATTTCAGGCTCAGACTTTGTTGAAATGTTTGTAGGTGTGGGCGCATCCAGAGTAAGAGATTTATTTGCGGATGCAAAGAAAAACGCTCCCTGTATTGTGTTTATCGATGAAATCGATGCGGTGGGAAGACGCCGCGGTACAGGTATGGGCGGCGGACACGATGAACGTGAACAGACCCTTAACCAGCTTTTGGTTGAGATGGACGGATTTAAGCAAAATTCAGGTATCATTGTGCTTGCGGCTACAAACAGAGTTGATATATTAGACCCTGCTATTTTACGTCCCGGACGATTTGACAGAAAGATTGCAGTCGGAGTGCCGGATGTAGCGGGAAGAGAAGAAATTTTGGCAGTTCATGCCAAGAACAAGCCTCTCGGGGATGACGTTGACTTAAAGGATATTGCTCATACAACGGCAGGCTTTACAGGTGCGGACCTTGAGAACCTTTTAAACGAGTCTGCCATCAAAGCAGCAAGAGAAGACAGAGCTTTTATCACTCAGTCCGATATCAAGAGCTCATTTGTTAAGGTAGGAATCGGTGTAGAAAAGAAGAGCCGTATTATTACCGATAACGATAAAAAGATTACAGCTTTCCATGAGGCAGGCCATGCAATTTTATTCCATGTGCTTCCTCACACGGATCCTGTTTATACAGTATCCATCATTCCTACAGGCTTAGGCGCTGCAGGTTATACAATGCCCATACGTGAAAGGGATGACATTCATCTTACAAAGGGCCGTATGGAAGAAGAAATCATGACGCTTCTTGGAGGAAGAATCGCTGAAAGCATTGTGTTTGACGATATCACAACCGGTGCTTCAAACGATATTAAGAGAGCCACAAAGATAGCAAGAAACATGGTTACAAAATACGGTATGTCTAAAAACATCGGCGTTATCTGCTATGACGATGATGAAGAAGATGAAGTATTCATAGGACGTGACCTTGCTCATGCAAAGAATCACTCAGAAGCCGTAGCCGGTGAAATCGATAAAGAAGTTAAAGCTATTATAGATAAGTGCTACAAGAAGGCAGAAGAAATCATCAAGGAACACATGGATGTTTTGAATGCCTGTGCCGAGCTTTTACTTGAGAAAGAAAAGATCGGAAGAGACGAATTTGAAGCCCTGTTTGAGGCTTAAGAAAAGGTATTAGTGAAAATAAACAAAGAAGTATTGGTGATTATGCACAAAAACGACAGTTCCAATTTGTAAATTTTGTGAATGCTGAGTATATGCAGAAAAGTAGACCTCTGATATTATACTACTTGTAACCCCCCAATACATTATATAGTTTTTTGCTATACCCCATAAGAAGAAATACCTTCTCTAAAACAGACAGTAGTACCTACTGTCTGTTTTACTATGCAAAAAAATATTGTATAATTTTAGTATTCAAGGGATTTTGTTAATCACGGTATAGTATCATAAATTGTCGGGATTATCACATTTATAAGATTTAAAATATATAGCGGACCGGTAAAACGGGGCAAGAAGACAGAATGAATTTAGGTTTTCAAGATAAGTCGGATGGCGATCAGTGGTATGTTCAATCCATGCGCCCTGTCTTTTCAAGGAGGGCAGTTTTTTCCGATACAAGTGAAAATTATATATCGCCTGCAGAGCCAAATCCTTACGATAAAGTAACGATTAAGCTAAGAACGGCAAAGCACAATGTAGACAAAGTATCTTTGGTTACCCACGACTCAGAAATCAGAATGCAAGTGGTGGAATCGGACAGATACTTTGATTATTATGCCTGTGAAATCACTATGTCGGAGCATGACTATAACTACTATTTCAGGCTTAAAGTGGGAAGGCTTGTGTGCGTCTACGATGCAATAGGAGTGCAGAAATCCGTTACATCTCAAAATCCATTTAGGATAGTGCCGGGATTTCATACCCCCGAGTGGGCAAAGGGCGCCGTTATGTATCAGATATTCACGGAGAGATTTTGTAACGCAGACCCTTCAAACGATGTGGTTGACGGTGAATACTTTTACGTAGGAGGGCTTGTTAAAAAGATAGATGACTGGTATCAGCTTCCCGCCCCCGATGATACAAAAGAGTTTTACGGCGGTGACTTACAAGGTGTTATCGATAAGCTTGGATATTTAAAGGATTTAGGCATTGATGCAATATACTTTAATCCCTTGTTTGTATCTCCTTCAAACCATAAATATGACAGCCAGGACTATGAGCATATAGATCCTCATTTTGGAAAGATAGTTAAAGATGGCGGAGAATGCCTTCACGATACGGACAGAGACAATAAGCATGCCACAAAGTATCAAACAAGAGTAAGTTCCCTTGAAAATTTGCAGGCTTCGGACGACCTTTTCTGCGAGCTTGTAAAGAAGGCCCATGAACTTGGAATAAAAGTAGTGCTTGACGGTGTATTTAACCACTGCGGTTCCTTTAATAAGTGGCTTGACAGAGAAAGAATATATGAGGAGAGCGCTGACTTTGAAAAAGGTGCTTTCATAAGTGCGGACAGCCCCTACAGAGATTTCTTTGATTTTAGAAACAAAGATGGCTGGCCCTATAACGCAAGCTATGACGGATGGTGGGGCTATGATACCCTTCCTAAGTTAAATTACGAGGCAAGTAAAGACCTTTACGATAAAGTAATCGAGATAGGAAGAAAATGGGTTTCAGAGCCTTTCTCAGTAGACGGATGGCGTCTTGACGTGGCAGCAGACTTAGGACACTCACCTGAGTTTAACCACGAGTTTTATAAAAGATTTAGAGCAAACGTTAAAGAGGCAAATCCCAATGCTTTAATCTTGGCAGAGCACTACGGAGATCCCGGGGCTTGGCTAAACGGAAAAGAGTGGGACTCTGTTATGAACTATGATGCCTTCATGGAGCCGGTTACATGGTTCTTAACAGGCATGCAAAAGCATAGCGATGAATTCAGAGGCGATTTACTTGGAAATGCAAAGAGCTTCTTTGATACAATGGTTTACTGCGGAAACAGAATGGCCACAGCATCTAAACTTGTGGCAATGAATCAGCTTTCAAACCACGACCATTCAAGGTTTTTGACTCGTACCAATCAAAAGGTTGGAAGAGTGTCAAACCTTGGACCAAAGGCTGCGGAAGAAGGCGTAGATAAGGCAGTAATGCGCCTTGGCGTCATGATGCAGATGACCTGGGTGGGAGCTCCCACAATATATTACGGAGATGAAGCGGGCCTTTGCGGCTTTACGGACCCCGATAACAGAAGGACGTATCCTTGGGGAAGAGAAGACCATGAGCTTATAAGATTCCATAAGGAAATGATTAGGATTCACAAAGAAAACAAGTGCCTTATAACAGGCTCAGTTAAAAGCCTTGTGGAAGAAGAATACCTTATAGCATACGGACGCTTCACAAAAGATGAAGCAATAATTGTGGTTATAAACAGAGATAATAACGAAAGATATGTTAAAATACCTGCCTGGGAAACCGCAGGGTGCGAAGATTTAGCCTTTGAAAAGATAATGATAACTTCAAGAGACGGATTTTCTTCGGACATATACGACGTAGAAGTTGAGAATGGAAAACTTAAGGTAAATGTTCCGGGAGTATCGGGAATCGTTTATCGGAGAAAGAAAAAGAACTGAGGGTTAGGATGATTTACCAGATTCATAACGGCGCCGTCATGTACGGCGCCGAAACAATACTAAAAAACATTAACTTTGAAATAAAGAACAATAAAGAAAAAATAGCAATCGTAGGAAGAAACGGTTGCGGAAAAACTACTCTTTTAAAGCTTATTTGCGGAGAAATCGAATTAGTAAAAAGAGACTCCGACGAAGACATTTACATAGCAA
>JAILCK010000193.1 GCA_024680435.1 Lachnospiraceae bacterium | reverse complement strand
GCTCACACAATGGGTTATTTCAGATGGAAAAAGCATAAAGATAAAAAAGATGAAAAGATTACCGTTATAAGAAAACTTAAGCCTTGGCAGACCGTTTTAATTATGGTGGTAACAGTGGTTTGGACTTTGGGATTTGGATATTTGCTTGCAAAGTATTCTCCCGAAACAGACTTCTATTCAAGCGATACAGTTATGAAAGTGGTGGCTTATCTTGATGCTTGCTTAAGTATCATGAGCATTATAGACGGCTTGCTTATGTTCCTTCGTTCTCAAGAATCATGGTGGACATGGTATTTATACATTATTGTTGAAACAATCGTAAATATTATTTCAGGACAATGGATTTTACTTGTTTACAAACTTGGATATTTCACAAATACAACCTACGGAATCATTAGGTGGAATAAGTATATTAAGCAAAATGAAGCCTTAGGCGATGAAATGTCTGTATAAAACTTTTTTGAGGATAGTAAATGGATAAGTTGGTTGTAATTGCCGGAACAAATGCATCCGGAAAAAGCGGACTCGGAATTAAACTTGCAAAGCATTACGGCGCAGAAATCGTATCGGCGGATTCAAGACAGGTATTTAAAGGCCTTGATTTAGGCTCGGGAAAAGTTTCCATCGAAGAAATGCAGGGCGTGCCTCATTACTTACTCGATGTGGCAAAGCCAAACGATTTCTTTTCACTTGCAAAATATCAGGAGCTTGCATACGACGCCATCAACGACATTATTTCAAGAAAAAAGAAACCATTCTTGGTAGGCGGCACAGGCCTTTACGTAAATTCTGTTGTGGATGGCTATAACTTAAGTAAAGTGGAGCCAACAAGTGAAATAAGAAGCCTTGTGGAAAGTAAGTCTTTAGAAGAACTGATTCAAATCTTAAAAGACAAAAATCCCGATGCTCTTGAGAGAGTTGACCTTCAGAATAAAAGAAGAGTGGAACGCGCGGTTGAAAAGGCTCTTGCGGGAGATTTGGAAGTTAATGAATCTAAGCCCTTATACGATACTTTGGTGCTTGGCGTAACTTGGGAGCGAGAGACTTTGTACGATCGCATACGTGAGCGCCTTGACAGACGTCTTGAGGAAGGCATGATAAAAGAAGTTGAAATGCTAAGGCATGACGGTGCCACGGATGAGTTTTTGTATAAGCTTGGCCTTGAATATAGGTACATTTTAATGTATCTTCGCGGCGAATTTGCTTCTTACGATGATTTTTATGAAAAGCTTTTCATGGAAATAAGACATCTTGCAAAAGAGCAAATGACTTGGTTTAGAAAAAGAAAAGACATCCATTGGCTTGATATGACCAAAGATCCTTACAATGAAGCGATTGAATTAATCGATAAATTCTATGAATAAGAAAAGGGAGTGCGTAATGCACTCCCTTTAAAATGCCAATATTATTCAGCTGCTTTTGTTTCCAAAGAAACGCTTGCTTCTGCAACTTCTTCAGTTTCTTCGGCAGCAGCGGCTGCTTTCTTAGGATCCACAACTGTGAGCACGATAGCTTCGGCTTTTGATGTAACTTCTACTTTCTTATTCTTGAAAATATCAAGATCTGAAACCTTTATGGAATCACCGGGATGTAAGGTTGCACAGTCAATTTCGATTGTCTCTACCAATGCATCGGGCTTAGCCTTGTAAGCAACTTCGCTTAGCATAAGCTCTACGGTACCGCCGTTAGCTTTGTCTTTATTGTGGAGAACAATTTCTGCCACTGAGTTAATGAGTTCGCCCTTAACCAAGACCTGAAAATCAAGCTCAAGAATTTCACGTTTCATTATGTTGTAGTTAACTTCTTTAAGCAATACGTCGTGAGCTTTTCCATCGATGGACATTTTAAGTTTGCTTCCCTTATGGCAAGTCTTAAAAAGCTTCTCTGCATCTTTCTTGTCGATTTGAATCGGAATGGATTCGGATAGGTTCTTTCCGAAAACATTGCCTGTTACAAATCCGGCCTGTCTGATTTTCTTTGCCTTTGTTGCTAAGTCTCTTTTTTGTACCGATAAAGTATTCATTTATCTTTTCCTCCTTCAATACAATATGGTTAATAGTGACTGTCGCAAAATCACGACACAAAACCATTATAGCGAGACAAAATGGCTTCGTCAAATCGAATTGTCAGACAATAGCGAAAACTTTGCAATAATAGCCTATCTTTAATAATTCCTTAAAAAGTTTAGGTAGTTTTACACAAAGAAAATAGTCCGAAACGTTCTCTTTTGTAAAAGATTCAGATTGATATTTTTGACGAAAAGTGATTGTGAATTTGTGCCAAATTTAAATATTTAATTTTGTTTAAAATTACTTGACGACCTCTATGTGATGTGGTAAAACATGTACTTGTGCACAAGATATATTGACTAAAGGAGATTTTTAAAATTATGAAAAAGAAATTAGTAGTAGCATTATTTGCAACAGTTATGGCATTCTCAATGACAGCATGTGGTTCTAAGGCATCTGCAGAAGTTGTTTCTGTATCTGAAGAAGCAGAAGTTCCTGCAACAGAAGAAGCAGCAGTTGAAGAAGTTGCTGAAGAAGCAGCTGAAGAA
>JAILCK010000142.1 GCA_024680435.1 Lachnospiraceae bacterium | reverse complement strand
TATATTATATATACCAAAGATTTGAAATTTGAAGATGGAATAACTTATATTCCGGTATATATGACCGGCTTGTTGTAATTTGATATTGTAGTGAAAAACGAATCTGATATTTTCAGATTCGTTTTTGCATTCAGAGAAGTTAAACTTCTCGGCATTCTGGGAGTTTGCCCTTAGTACAGCGGATAAATCAAAATAAAAAAAGAAGCCGTGCACTTTTGTAAGTAACACGGCCTCGTTTTTCAATGCTTATGCGGAGACAAAACTTAAAGGCTAATTAGCGTCCTTTCCCGCAAGTAAGGGAGAGAACTTTTCGATAATCGAATCTCTGTCGAGAGCGGCCTTGGAAAGGTCGAGATCGCAAAGGTTTTCGAGAGGAGTTTCGCTGTAACCCTCGGGGATATCGCCTATGATGCCACGACCGGTAATAGGATATTCGGTAGCGTATTTTGCCATGGCTTCATCGGAGATGGCCCAGTCAAGGAAGGTATATGCGCAAGGGTTAATAGAAGCTTTGTTTATAAGGCAGTTTGCTTCAACGTCCCAGCCACAGCCTTCGGTAGGGAATACCACTTCAACAGGGTTTCCGTCGGAAAGAAGGGTAGCGCATCTGTAACCGAAAGATATACCGATTACACATTCTCCGGCAGCAGCCATTTTGGCGGGTTTTGAACCGGAAGTGGTGTAAGCTGCAATGTTTTTGTTTAAATCATTCATATAAGTCCATGCATCATCACCCATAATGGAGAGTAAGCCGTTGACCGTAAGCATTCCGGTGCCGGATGATGTGGGGTCGGGCATTACTATAAGACCTTCATAAACGGGGTTCTTTAATTCCTCAAAAGAATGAGGAACGGGGATTCCTTTTTCAGCACATATCTCGGTATTTACAAGAAAAGCGGTTTCGTATACGTCGCAACCGGTCCAAAGAGCGTCTTCATTCTTTGAATCATAGAATCTTGAGTCAAGTAACTCGATGCCCACGGGAGAGTATCCTTTAATAAGGTCGTAAGGCTCAAGCTGTAACAATACGGATGCGGAGGTGCCCCAGATAACGTCAGCCACGGGAGCATCCTTCTCTGCGATTACTTTGGCTACAAGAGTACCGGTGGATTCACGGATAACTTCCACCTTAATATCGGGGTACTTTGCATAAAATGATTCAAGGTATTTATCTATCTGGTCGTCTTCAAAAGCAGTATAGATTGTAAGGGTACCGGAAGTGGCCTTCTCGATTTCTACTTCCGATCCTGCTTCACTTTCCGAGGCGGCAGTATCGGAAACCGCACTGCCTGAGGCGGAGGTGTCGTCTGATAATTTCTTTACACCGCAACCTGCCAGTAAAGCAATTCCCATTGACGTCGCAAGTAAGATTGACATCAGTCCTTTGATTTTTTTCTTCATAACAAAATCCTCACTTTCATGTGTTTTCAAATCTTATCTTTAGAATCATCGGCTCTTCCATTTATCCAAGCGCTTGTGGGCACCCGCATTGGCAAATTCGTAAATGGTTCTTACACCGACATTTATTAAAAAGATCAGAATTGACATTGCTGCGGCCGCCGCGTAGTCACCGTTATCATCCATGTTAAGGATTACGATGGAGGCGGGCTTGCTTGCTGCGGTATAAAGAAATACCACGGCGGAAACGGTTACCATGGAGTTTACGAAAAAGTAGATAAATACCTCCAGTATCGCATTAATACTCATGGGTAAGGTAACCTTAAAAAATACCACCCAGAAGGGAACGCTCATGGACTCGGCCACGTTTTCGTATTCCCTGTCAAGCTTCTTTAAAGAAGCCGAAGCGGTGACGAATGTAACGGAGAATAGGTGTATAACGGTACAAAAAATCATGATGGCAAAGGTGCCGTACAGTCCGTTAAAACCATTTTCAACCGCTATGCCGAGAAAAGGAATCTCTATCCAGGGCTTGTTAAAGTACATAATGTATCCAAGACCCAGCACCAGTCCGGGAAGGGCCATGGGCATGGTGGCAAAGAAGCGGCAGGAGTTTCGGATTCCTTTAAAGGTTTTTCCTTTTTCTATCAGGTAAGCAAAAGAAAAAACAAGAAGGGTTCCAAGAAGCGCAACTCCGAGTGCCAGCTTAAAACTGTTTACAAAGCTTACAATGCCGGTTCCGTGTAGCACTGCTCCGAAGTCAAAGTGCTTAAGGGTAAGGCTGAAATCGTGGGGCCATCTTTTTACAAAAGCGGAAAGGGCCACAACGCTTATAAGTATTACGAAACATGCTACGATTACGCTGCAGTATATCTGGTAAAAAACGTCTCTTGAGTGGGATGTCTTCGGTTCAAAGGTAGTGGCCTTTGAAGAAATTTCGTTTCGCTCATTCTTTTTCTTCATCACAAGGTCGATGATAAAAGAAATGAAGGCGGGAATCGTAAGTATCAGGCCAACGACTGCACCCATGGACATTTTCTGCTGACCTACCACTTCCCTGTAGATATCGGTGGCAAGAACGTTATAGTTGCCACCCACAACCTCAGGAGCACCAAAGTCGGTAAAGCTCATGGTAAAGCAGGCTATAAAAGAATTGATAAGGCCGTATCTTATGGAGGGAAGCGTCACCTTAATAAAAGTATTAAAGGGTGTGGTACCAAAAACCTCCGCTGCCTCGTACAGTCTGTTATCTGCGCTGTCAAGAGCTACGGACAGCACCATGTAAGCCTGTGGAAAGCAGTATACAAGAAGCGCCATTATAATGCCGTTCTTTCCGTATAGGGTGCTTGGAACCTGCAAAAGAGTGGTTACAAGACCTGTTTTTCCGAAAAGATATATAAGCGCCATGCCGTGAACCATGGTGGGAATGAATATGGGCACCAAAGCAAGATACCGATAAAGCTTCTTACCGCGGATATTGGTTCTTGTGATTCCGTAGGCGTATAAAAGGCCCAAAAGTGTGGAACCTGTGGCGGTTATCAAAGAAACAAACAGCGAGTGCCCGATGGAGGAAAAAAGTATGGGGCTTTCAAAGTATTCTTTAAAGTTACGAAGCCCGACAAAGTTTCCAAGGTCGTCCAAAAAAATGCGCTCAAACATCATAAGCATCGGCATGATTAAAAAAATCACGAAGAAAAGAAGCATTATGATAATCAGAATCCGCTGAATCAGCATTCCGATGTGTATGTTTTTTATTGAGGCCGTTCCGGCTTTTTTCATGAATATCACTCCTCTTCAAAGTAATGAAGTTTTCCCCTTTTAAAACGGATGGAAATAATATCGCCTGCAGAAAGGGATCTTTTGAAAAATTCTTCGGTGGAAATGTCAAAAGAAAGATATTCGTTGTTAAGTGACATTTCGTCTTCCGTAAGGCTTAGCCACAGCCTGTATCCGTATCCGTGAAATTCTATGTTGTGAATCTGTACGTTAAAGGAGTTAAGTGAGCGCTCCTCCACTATTTCGATGTCTTCGGGCCTGCAGGCTTTAAGAAGGTTGCCGCTCTTTTTAAGAAGTTTTTCTTCAAGCTGCTTATCGGTGGTGATGTTTGCGTTCTTTGAAAGGTTACCCTTAAAGAAGTTGATGGAACCGATAAAGTCTGCCACGAAAGAAGAGGTGGGATTGTCATATACATCAGTGGGCGAGCCCTGCTGCATTACGCAGGCGTTATTCATGACTACTATGGTGTCCGCCATGGTAAGGGCTTCTTCCTGGTCATGGGTTACCATGATTGTGGTAATACCAAGCTTTTGCTGAAGAGACCTTATTTCTTTTCTGACCTTTTCCCTGACCTTTGCATCAAGTGCGGATAAGGGCTCATCCAACAAAAGAAAATCCGGCGACATTACAAGAGCTCTGGCGAGGGCGATTCTTTGCTGCTGACCTCCCGATAACTGCATGGGATATTTCTTTATCTGGCTTGAAAGATTTACCTGCTCAAGGATTTCTTTAACTTTTTTATCAATCTCGCTTTTGGGAAGATGTTTATTCTTAAGTCCGAAGGCTATGTTTTCGTAAACGGTCATGTTAGGAAATAAAGCGTAGGACTGAAAAACAATTCCGAAGTTTCTTCGGGAAGGGGGATATGAAGTTACGTTGTTTCCGTTTATATATACTTCACCGTCCGTAGGCTTTTCCAAACCGGCTATTATGCGAAGAAGAGTGGTCTTGCCGCAACCGGAGGGGCCTAAGAGGCATACCAGTTCGCCTTTCTTTATCTGAAGATTGATGTCGCTAAGAGCGGTAAAGGAACCGTACTTTTTCTTTATATGTTTTAAATCAAGAAAAATCTCACTCATATACGAAACCTCCGATGACAGGAACTTAACTTAAGGAAAAATAAAAAGGCGCAACCCGAATTACGGGAAACGCCTTTGCTTCGCTTGTTCTTTCCTTATTTTCGATTAAGTCTAACTTGGTACCACGTTTCGGTCAACCCTTTTTTGCGAAAGATTTTATTTTCTACTTTTTGTAAAAAAACATTTGACCTCAACTTGGTACCATGTTAGATTTGCTCTAAATAAATGACGGCGAAAGGAAATAAACCATATGGCATTCACCGACAGCAAGGAAATAGAGAGAAAAAGAGCGGAAATAGTTTCGTATATAAAAAAGTATATAGCCGCCAAAAATTTGTCTTTCGGAGGAAGGATACAGTCGGAAAACGAACTGTCAAGACTCTTTAACGTAAACAGAAATACGGTCAGGGCGGCGCTTGAAAGCTTAAAGGTCCGCGGTGTTTTGTATTCGCAAAAAGGAAAAGGCTTCTTTGTGGCGGAAAAACCTTCAAAGTTTGTAATGAAGCACAATCCGTCCCTGGGTCTTTCGGAAATAATGGACAATGCCAAGCTAAGTTACAGAAACTCTCTTCTTGGTATCGTCAAAAGAAAGCCTTCGGAGCGGGAGATTAAGTATTTACAGTTAAGTGAGGACGAAGAAGTATTCTTTTTATCGCAGCTTAGATACGTAAACGATATTCCTTTTGCCCTTTGCTATTCCACAATTCCGGTAAAACTGGTGCCGGGCCTTGACGCTGTTTTAGCGCTTGAGCGTGATTCTTTTAAGGGAACCAACGACTTTTTGATAAATAAGTACGGCTTTGACCATCCCGTATGCAGCAGGATGCTCATTTGTTCTTTTGCACCGGGGGAAAAAGAAAGCGAGCTTTTATCAACCCCCGACAACATACCCATTCTTCAGCAGGAAAACATTTACACGGTGGATGAGGGCACTCCCATTGAATATTTCGTAATCCGCGGACGAAGCGACATGTTTAAAATCAGCCTAAGTTTAAATTAAATATACAGGAGGAAACAATATGAAAAAACTTGAAATCATTATCAAACCCGAGAAGCTTGAGATGGTGAAGGAAATTCTTGACGCAAACGGAATCAACGGCATGAACTTTGTAAACACCATGGGTTACGGAAAACAAAACGGAGTAATTAAGTCAATAAACGGCAAGGAATACAAAATCGGCTTTGTGCCTAAGATTAAGGTGGAAACCATAGTGGCGGACGAAGTGGTGGAAACCGTGGTTCAGAATATTCTTGATGAAGTCAACACCGGACAGTACGGGGATGGTAAGATTGCCATTTACCCCGTTGAAGACTACATAAGAATTCGTACCGGAGAAAGAGGAAATGCTGCTCTTTAGGGAAAATGCCTATGGAAATTGGAACTTAACCTTAAAAAGCGCGTAAATCATGCGGAGGTTTTGGACTCAATTAAAGGCTGCGAAGCAATTCATTACGCGGAAGAAGTACATTAAAGGTTTTTAGGAGGAAAAAACAATGGCTACCAGATCAAGTATTATGGATACCAACAGCTACAGAGGAGACGAAGACAGCCTGATAGATAAGAAGACTCTTGAACTTATTAAGAGACGAGAAAAGTTTATGTCCGGTTCATACAGATTGTTTTACCGAAAGCCCATTAATCTTGTAAGGGGTGAGGGTGAGTATCTTTATGACGATGCGGGCGTTAAATATCTTGATATGTATAACAACGTGGCAAGCATAGGCCATTGTCACCCCGCGGTTGTGGAGGCGGTGACAAAGCAGATGCAGCTTTTAAATACCCACACCAGATATCTTCACGAGACAATTGTGGATTACAGTGAAAAAATCCTTGCCAAAATGCCTTCGGAAGTGGATAAGGTTATGTTCATGTGCACGGGTTCGGAGGCTAACGACCTGGCCCTCAGAGTGGCTCAGGAATATACGGGGGGAAAGGGTATTATTGTTTCGCAGGAAGCATATCACGGTACTTCAGCCCTTACTTCCGGATGTTCTCCCGCCCTTGGCACGGAACAGCCCATCCTTCCCTATGTCCGTCTTTTAAAGACCCCCGACTTTTACAGGGTAGGCGGCACCGATGAGAAATTTATCGCCTGGTATTGCGGCGAACTTCAAAAGAACATAGACGACTTAAAAGAAAAAGGATACGGCTTTGCATGTTTTCTTGCCGATTCCATCTTTTCTTCGGACGGAGTACATCCCAATCCCAAAGGATTTGTAAAGGCTGCCGTCGACGTGGTTCATAAAAACGGCGGTGTGTTTATAGCAGATGAGGTTCAGCCCGGATTTGTACGTACGGGAGATGCTTTCTGGGGGTTTGCAAGACACGGCATAGTGCCCGATCTTGTCACCATGGGTAAGCCCATGGGCAACGGTATACCCGTATCGGGCCTTGCCGCAAGACACGAGGTCTTGGAAGCCTTCAGCGACAAACTTCCCTACTTTAACACCTTTGGCGGTAATCCCGTTGCCATGGCTGCGGCACAGGCAGTGTTAAAGGTTATAGAAGAAGAGAAGCTTCAGGAGCATACAAAGGCCGTGGGCGCAAATCTTTTGGCTGCTTTAAAAGAAGTTCAGAAGAAGCACTCCGATGTGGTGGGTGATGTAAGAGGCGCCGGCCTGTTCATAGGTTTTGAACTTGTAAGCGATATTGAAAAGAAGACGCCCGACCAAAAGAAGGCGCTTGATTTAATCGAGCTTTTAAGAGACAATCAGGTTCTTACTTCCGTATGCGGACCTCACGGAAACGTGCTTAAGATAAGACCTACTCTTGCCTTTGCCGATAAGGATATCGACTGGGTCTGCAGTGCTTTGGATAAGTGCCTTACAATTCTTGGATAGTCAAATAAAAAAGAGGGTTAATCACCCTCTTTTTTTTCGTCTTTTCTATATTCCGTAAGGATAATCTTTTAACTGTTTAATAGTTTTATTTTTGATATACTTCATAATATAGCAAGAAGGTTGTGTATATGGATTTTACGAAAATGAGAAGGAGGTCAATAATGGAGAATAATGAATCAAAGAAAGCATTGACAGAGCGCCCATTTTTGATAGAGGATGAAACAGAAGAAATGATAGCGTATCGCAAGAGTTGCAGAGAAAGGCAGTTGCACTTGAAATCGCAACAGAATTTGTCGAATATGGAAAAGTTGATTGACGATGAAGTAAAATAATTGAAAATACCAAGTATGCTCTAGAAATACGTACGAAGCGACATTTGTGCGAATTTACTCTAGACTTTCCCTACAAGTACGATATAATAGTAGCACGAAAGGAGATTTGTTCATGAGTAAATACAAGACATTGGATTTTGATAAAGTTATTTTTGATAAAGAAAAAATGCCCATGGATGCTGCATTGAAAGAATCTTCTGAGATTGATTGGCCCGAGGAAGTCAAAACGGGTCGTAAAAAAGTCAAAATAAAAAATATAGAAAAGGATTATGAGAACAAATGTGCAAAATTGGAGACATCATCCTCATAACAGACCCGAAAAGTAACGGGCGTCACATCGGCAGACATACTTTTGTCGTAATCAAGGATGAAGGAGGAGAGATAGAAGGTATTCCATTTGATTTTGTTGGTTTGATACTATCTTCTCTAAAAAATGAAACGGATAGAAAACGATTGCTAAAATATCCGACAAACAAAGAAGTAAAATCAGGAGCAATGATAACCGATCCGCATAACGGATTTGATGCTTGTATAAAAGCAGATCAATTCTATTATTTTTCCAAAGAAAAAATCGATTATACAATAATAGGCAGTTTAGACATTGAACCATTTAACGAGCTAATTAGTTTTATTCAAGAACTAATTTCTTCAGGTGTAAAGATTAAACAAGTATTGGATAACTCAGCGGATATCTGGTAATTTGTTTCTTTTTCTATTCTTTAATTGAAGTTTGTTATGATTTAAGATATGATAGTAGGGTATTTTTCCTTGAAAAATTGGAGGTAGTTAGATGGTAGATTATACTGAAGGAACCGGTAAGCAGTATCATACAGGTGTCGGCCCAAGCGACATCGGTGAATACGTTATTATGCCGGGAGATCCCAAGAGATGTGAAAAGATTGCAAAGCATTTTGATGATGCAAAGCTTGTGGCTGATTCGCGTGAATATGTTACCTATACAGGAACCTTACTCGGAACTAAGGTGTCTGTTACATCAACAGGTATCGGTGGCCCCAGCGCAGCGATTGCGATTGACGAGCTTTCAAAGTGCGGAGCGCATACTTTCATAAGAATTGGAACCTGCGGAGGAATGCAGGAAGAAGTTGAAGGCGGAGACGTGGTTATTGCCACAGGAGCTGTAAGAATGGAAGGAACAAGTAAGGAATTTGCTCCTATAGAATATCCGGCAGTACCTGATTTTAACGTTACAAACGCTTTGGTTAAGGCTGCAAATACACTTGGATACAAACACCATGTAGGTGTGGTGCAGTGTAAGGATTCTTTCTTTGGACAGCACGAACCCGAGATTATGCCTGTAAGCTACGAACTTGAGAACAAGTGGCAGGCATGGCTTAGGATGGGATGCCTTGCTTCCGAAATGGAATCGGCTGCTTTGTTTATTGCAGGAAGCTTTTTAAGAGTCAGAGTTGGTTCTTGCTTCCTTGTTGTGGCAAATCAGGAAAGAGCAAAGAAAGGCCTTCCCAATAAGCAGGTGCACGATACTGAAGGTGCTATCTGTGTGGCGGTTGAGGCAATTAAAGAACTCATAAGACAAGATAAAAATAAATAAAGAATTAATTAAAAGGGAGTGCTGTTGCATTCCCTTTTTTTACGCTATAATAAAAGCTACAAAACAAAATGAGGAAATAAAAATGGCAAAATACGGAACTTGTGATACGTGTGCAAATTACGTTTACGATGAAGAATATGATTGCTACGAATGCATGGTAAATATGGACGAAGACGACTACGGACGCTTGATGGCTGATTCAAGATTTCAATGCCCGTATTATACAGACGATGACGAATATAAGGTCGTAAGACATCAGATATAAAGGAATAAACATGGCAGGAAAAACACAAAAATCCAAGTGCCCCGTTTCTAATAAGTGCGGTGGCTGCGGATACATTGATTTACCTTATGAAGAACAGTTAAAGAAAAAGGAGGCCTATGTTTCGGGCCTCCTTAAGCCTTTTTGTAAGCTTGAAGGCATTACGGGGATGAAGAACCCCTACAACTACCGAAACAAGGTTTCGGC
>JAILCK010000124.1 GCA_024680435.1 Lachnospiraceae bacterium | reverse complement strand
AATTGTTCAATAATAATCCATACTAGAATATTAACTCATATGAATTAACTATAATTTGAAAGATATCGGCTCTCTATTTTCTTATAAATCCTTCATCCGTTTCCGGCAAATCCTCAGATACATATCTTTCAACCTTCATGTGAAGGTCGTACTTTTCTCTAAGCTTAATAATGGTTTCCATCATCGGTGAAGCATGATGCACTTCGATTGCTTCCTGGCTTTCCCATGCATCGATTAAAAGAACTGTCTCAGGATCGTTTATGGGATAGAAATACTCATATCTTACATTTCCTTTTTCTGCACGGATTTTCGCAGCTGTTCCGCTCTTTTCCATTTCCTCCGCAAACCTTCTTGCGTTACCCTTTGTTCCTTTGTAGTAAAGATTTACAGTGATCATTTTTATCTCCACTTATTCAAGCACAATAGTTACATTTTTATTTCCAAGCAAATCCGTAAGCTCTTCTTTTGTCATATCAATGTGGCCAAGCTTTGTGTACTCCCAAGTATTGCTTCCGTAAAAAACGACTATTTGGTCGTCTGCGTAAAGAACGATGTCTCCGTAACTTGTGGTTATCTTTTTATCGTTGCTTGTTATGCTTTTTCCTATGGGGCCTACCTGCTCAAAACCACCATACTTGGACATTTCAATAGTTATAGGCTTTAAATCTGTAAGTTCTGAAACCGAATCATTTTCTTCCCATGTTACAGGCACTTCCACGCCGTCTATTTTTAATTTCATTGTAGCAGCCACCTCCGCCTCTTCCACTTTACTTATGTTTTCTTCGCTTTCTGAATCGGCTGATTCTTCCTTTTTTTCCGTAACATTTGCTTCTTCATTTACTGACGAGTCATCGGGATTTTTCCCCGCTATAAATATGGAAGTCGGCCCGTCCGCGCCGCCTATAATCTGCACAGATCCGTTTTCTTTGTCCACTTTGACAAAGTTTTTTGCGATAAGCCCTCCTGCCACAATTAAAGCAATCACCACTCCCGCAGCAATAATCAAGCTTCTTTTCTTCATGTCCCACCTAATAATTTAAGATTAGTTTTCACGTCTATATTATTTTAGCTTAAAAGAAGGCTTATGTCTAAGTTGCGTTTAGATTTTGTTTAGGAGGGCTGCGACCAATTCATAGGAAATATAATTAATTATCGCATGTCACAATGTAGCGTAAAATCGTTGCTTTTGTTATAATGAACCCTGCAAAACAGGGTTGAGGATTATCGATATAAATGAAAAAAACAATTATTACAGGCTTATTAATTACAATTTTATTGGCTATTACATCAATCATAATTATCAAGTTATGCGGAAGGCGAGAAATAATAGAATCTCCAAAGGCATTCAACCATGATGAATTAGGCATTAATGAGTATGAATCCCCAAAGGCATCCGACTATGATGAATTAGGCATTAATGAATATGAATATCCAAACGAGTTCATTATGAATGACAGCCTGAAGCGGATAGTTGCAAGTCTGGCATTCTGGTATGGAGATTATGATGAAGGAAAGGCAAAAACTGATGAGTGGAAGGAGAGTTTTATAGCCAGATTTATCCAGAATTCCATGTTTAGTTTTGATTATTTGGATGAACTTGATCAAAGGAATGGTGGAAAAGTAACCGTAGAACAAATTAACTATATTAATTACTCAATCACCAACACGGAGATTGATTATTCAGATATTGTTGATGAGTATATTGATTGCCGAGATAATGCAAGCTTTTTAAATCACGCGTTTATGGACGAATATGAATATGAGATTAAGGGAGATCATGTAATAGTAACAGGTATCGTTGATGTAGAATATCAGGGGTCAGTTGATGTGGACCAATATGATATAGTTGCCGATTTGATAAAGAATCCATATAGTTGCTTTGACGGTTACAGTATAGTGTCTGTAAAATCAGCAAAAATAGCGCAGTAATAATAGTTTCGCCGGTTCTGTAATAGAACCGGCGAATTTAGCTTTCAAAAGGTGCTTTTTTCGTACCTAAACGGTACTATTCTGCTACATTTATTGATGCCATTACTCACAAAAATGCCTGATAGCCTCATAAGTAAATTCAGCAGTACCTTCGCCGCCCATTTTATTAATGTTTTCGGTAAATTCACCGCCACCGGCATACATTTTACCAAGGCTTGAAAGAATCTCGTTAGTGCAGTTATAGAAGTTTTCAGTAATAAAGTTTTTAAGCTTTTCAACCTGCTTCTGCACTCTTTCTGATTTAGGGTCTTCTTCCTTCATAGCGCCAAACTCTTTAAAGATTTCCATAAAGTCTGCCATCATGTTTTCTTTGTCCCTCTTGCTTCGCTTCTTATCCTTTTCCTCAAACTCCTTAAATTCAGGGGTCTTTCCCCACTGCTCTTTTGCTTTCTTTGCGTATTCGTCTATTTTGCTTGAATCAAATGCTTTAAAATCCAAGTGTCTCACTCCTCTCAATTTTAATCCTTTGCACATGTCAATCAGATTTTCGATATGCTCTTTCTTTAACTTAAGAAGCTCTATCTGCTGATCAAGTGCTTTTCTTTTGTCAAAATCAGATCTGGTTACGATATCCTTGATATCTTTTAGCGGAAACTCAAGCTCTCTAAACAATAAAATCTGTTGCAGGCGCTCTAAGGCCGCATCGTCATACAGCCTGTATCCGGACTCGGTATACTCCGCCGGTTTTAAGAGCCCAATCTTATCGTAATATTGCAGTGTGCGTATACTCACGCCTGTTAATTTACTTACTTCATTTACTGTTTTCATAGCCTTGTCTCCTTCACGTGTAAGCTTATCATAAACTATTACGTAACGTCAGAGTCAAGCCCTGAAATAAAAAAAGAGCCAAGTTTTTTTCTTGGCCCTTTAAAACTGCGTTATTCTCTGTTTTTAAGCACCTCTGCGGGCGTCATGCGGTTAAGCTTTCCGGTAAGTAAAAAACTAACCAGGCTGTAGAAAACCATTATTGCAATCCAAATGATTGGGTAATAGTACCATTTAAAAGAAAGAGGAATGCCGCAGGCTACGTTTGATACAAACATGGGAAACATCTTATCCGTAATCAATTTGGCAATAGGAATGCTTATAAGTGCCCCAAGCATTATCACCACTTT
>JAILCK010000107.1 GCA_024680435.1 Lachnospiraceae bacterium | reverse complement strand
AAATCTCCTCCAAGATCCACAAGCACTTCAGAGCCTTCATTGAGGCTTAAGTTACTTACTGTCAATGTTACAATTCCATCCTTTATTGAAGCAGAAGATGAGATTTTGGGAATTGTAAAATCTTCAGGCCCTTCCGTTTTAACATCTGTAAGGTATGTATCAAGGCATTTAGCTCCCTGATGATGCTTATACATTTTAAAAATGTAATAGGTGGGAGTTTTGACCATTTTCTTCCCTTCTGTAAGGATAACAGACTGTAATACGTTTACCATCTGCGCGATGCAGGCCATTTTAACTCTCTTGCAATGGCGGTTAAAAATATCAAAGGTGGCGCTTGCTATAAGCGCGTCACGCATAGTGTTTTGCTGATACAAAAATCCGGGATTTGTGCCTTCTTCAACATCATACCAGCCGCCCCATTCATCAACGCATAAAGCAATTTTTTCTTCAGGGTCAAAGTCATCCAAGACACCTTCGTTTTTCTTGATTATAGTTTCCATGTAAAGAGCCTTCTTTATGCTCTTATAAAAAAGCTCGTCCGAATACTTTGTGGCGCTTCCTTTGTTGCTCCAGCCATCGGGGAAAACGTAGTGATGAAGAGTGATATAATCCATAAATCCGTGGAAAGAACGCTGGGCGCCTTCATAGCAAGCGAAAAGAACCGTCTTTGTCCAATCAGTATCATCGGTTCCAGGGCCTACGCAGA
The DNA here is from genome assembly GCA_024680435.1 of Lachnospiraceae bacterium. Lineage (GTDB taxonomy): Bacteria > Bacillota > Clostridia > Lachnospirales > Lachnospiraceae > UBA1258. Next base: position 8,183 of record JAILCK010000107.1, on the reverse strand, counting down.
TTTTCTTTATGGGATTCTCGGGGTCATAGTTTCTTATAAATGTTTGATAATGGCGGTAGAGGTCGGCGTAGTAGGAGGGGCGCATGTTTCCGCCGCATCCCCAGGATTCATTGCCTACAGCAAAGTAGTCTACCTTCCAGGGCTCTTTACGACCGTTTTTCTTTCTAAGCTCTGTCATGGGAGTTGAGCCTGTGCCCGTTAAGTATTCCACCCATTCAGACATTTCTCTTACTGTGGCGGTTCCTAAATTGCCGTTAATGTAAGCTTTACATCCCAGTAATTCACATAGCCTCATAAACTCGTGGGTACCAAAGCTATTGTCTTCCACAACTCCGCCCCAGTTTGTGTTTACCATTTTCTTTCTGTTTTCTTTCGGCCCGATTCCGTCCATCCAATGGTACTCATCGGCAAAGCAGCCTCCGGGCCAGCGAAGAACCGAAACAGAGATTTCTTTGAGTGCACAAATGACATCTTTTCTGATACCGTCTATATTCGGAATCTCCGATTCCTCGCCAACGTAGAGACCTTCATATATACCACGGCCCAAATGCTCGCTGAAATGACCGTAGATATCAGGATCTATATATCCAACTTCTCGATTTTTATCTATTGTTATTTTCATTTTTAACCTTTCACGCCCCCAAGGGTGATGCCCTTAACAAAGTATTTCTGCACGAAGGGGTAAACAACAAGTATGGGAAGAAGACCCACCATTGCCATAGCCATACGAACCGAAGCCATAGGAATGGCGCTTAAGCCCACATTTGCATTTTGTATGTTTGAACTTGATTGAGAAAGAAACTGTATGTTTTGCATCATTCTGTTTAAGAGGTTTTGAACAGAATACAGGTCGGTTCTTTTGGTGATGTATATGTAGCCATTCATCCAGTCGTTCCAGTAACCTATTCCCGCAAAGAGTGCGACTGTTGCGAGAATAGGCTTGGATAGAGGAGTAACTACGCTTAAAAACGTCCTTACTTCTCCGGCGCCGTCGATGTAGGCGGCATCCAGAATTTCCTCCGGAATGCTTGATACAAAGTAAGACTTCATAAGCATTACATTGAAGCCGTTCATCAAAAGCCCCGGAATGAGGAGAGAAAGAAAAGAGTTTTTAATGCCTAAAACGTTAGTATAAATAATGTAGGTGGGCACCAATCCTCCGTTAAAGAGCATTGAGAAAACCACCAGGAAAGTAATAACTCCGCGGCCGGGCATTCCTTTTTTGGAAATTGCGTAGGCTAAAAGAGTTGTAATGGTCAAAGCAAGAGCTGTACCCACAATTGTAAGCACAACGGATATGCCGTATGCATGAATAACTGAGTTACCGGTTTTAAAGATGTATTCATAGGCATATAATGACCATTTTTTAGGAAAATAAGTGTAACCGTTTGCGATGATTTCATTGTTGTCGGTAAGAGAAGACGTTAATATCAAAATCATCGGAAGCAGCGCTAAGAGTGAAAAAAGAATCAGCACCGCATGGGAAAATATCTGGAATTTTTTATCGCTTCGCATTTCTTTACCTCCTAGAACAAAGCACTGTCGGGTTCAATCTTTTTAACTGCAAGGTTTGCAGAAAGAATAAGTATGAATCCTATGATTGATTGATAAAGACCTGCGGCCGATGACATGGACATATTTCCAAGTTCCAAAAGACCTCTGTAAACGTAGGTATCAATGGTATTTGTAACCGCAAAGAGCGCACCCTGGTTTTGAGGTACCTGATAAAACAAACCAAAATCCGAGTAGAAGATTCTTCCGATTGCAAGAAGAGTCATCATTATGATTGTGGGCTTTAATAAAGGAATTGTGATTTTTGTAATCTGTCTCCATTTACTGCAGCCATCGATTGAAGCCGATTCGTAGATTCCTCTGTCGATACCAAGAATCGTTGAAAGATAAATAATGCAGTTATAACCTGTTACCTTCCAAGCGTTAACAAACACAAGGATAAAGGGCCAGTATTTCTTTTCCATGTACCACTTAATAGGTTCTTTTCCCAGCGCTCTAAGAAATGTGTTATTGATAAAGCCGTTATCGCTTGAAAGAAAACCGAATACCAGATAACTTACAATAACCATGGAAATCATAAAGGGCATAAGTATCAGGCATTGATACGTTTTCTTTAGTTTCGAGGTCATTTCCGCTAACATTATTGCAACAAACACAGCCAAAACGGTGTTAACAACTATAAATGCCAGATTGTAAAGGATTGTGTTTCTTGTAATAATGAAGGCATCCTTTGTTGCAAAAAGATATTTAAAGTTTTTAAACCCGATAAAGTCAGAGCCGAAGATTCCCTTCTTGGCATTGAATTTTTTAAAAGCAAGAACAAGTCCGGGAAGAGGCATATAGTTGTTAATAAACAAGTATATAAGTCCCGGAAGTGCCATAAAGTAAATCGGGATGTATCGCTTTAAGCGCTTTTTTAAGGTCTTTTTATCGGTACCTACCTTTTTTTCTTTCTCCATCGTAGTTAAAACCCTTCTTTTTAATATTGGAGCCGGTCATAAACCGGCTCCGCTTTTTGTATGGTGACGAGCCAAAGTTAAATCATGCTTGCATGGATTTTACCTTGGCGACCGCATACAATCCCGAATCGTGCCTTTGGCACATTCGGGATTGGCGATTAATTATGGATAAATATTAGTTAATACCTGCTTCTTTAGCCCAAGCATCAAGTGCAGCCTGCTTAGCAGCCATGTATTCTTCCAAGCCTGCAGCCTTTAAAGCATCGTTTAATTCCTTAAGTCCTGTTTCGGGATCTACAAAACCGTAGATAACCTTACCTGAGAACTCTTCGTATGCGTTCTGTAATGCAGTGTATTCAGCAGCGTATTCGCTGTTGTCCCATGTAAATCCAAGTGCTTTAGACTTAACGGGGCAAGTGTCGTTGAAGATAGCTGTCTGTTCACCAACGTCGATGGGGTCACCTTCCCAAACATGGGCTGCATACTGGTTAGGCATCATCCAAAGAACGTTAGGATAGTATTCCGAAGTGTTTGCATCAACGCCGGGACCCCAGTTGATTGTGGTGTCGGCATTTACAACATATTCAACGCCTTCTTCACCCCAGCAAACGAAGTTTGCAACTACAGGGTCTGTATAGAGGGCTTCAAGAACCTGGATGGCAGCAACCTTGTTTTCACAGTTCTGGTTTAAACACCAAGGGAAAGAAGAGACAGCGGAAGAACTCATGAAAGGTTCGCCTACATCGAAAACAGTCATAGGACGTCCGCATTCACCTGAAATCTGGTTTTCATATGCGGGCTTACCGCAAGCCATCATTGCCATGTATGAACCTGACTTGATTCTGGCTGAAGCGCCGTTCTTGTCTGTCATAGCATCGCCTGAAATATAGCCAGCCTGGTTCCATCTGTAGAATCTGTCACACCAGGTCTTGAATACTTCTGATTCGTAAACGTTTTCAACTTTTAAGCTGTTGGCGGGATCAAGTAATGTTCCGTAGTAGTCGCCGCCGATGTTGTCTACACAGCTACCCTGTGTAAGCATGTTGTCCTGTGTTGAGTAAACAGTCTTGTCGGGGAATGCTTCATGCATTTTTGCAAACATTTCGTCGATGTCATCCCAAGAGCACTTGTAGTAGCCAAGGCTATCCTTTGTGAACTTGGAAAGGTCTACGTTTGCACCTTCAAGATATTCTGTACCGATACAAATTGCTGCAGTCTGGATTGCGTAATCCTTAATCGGAGGAACACCGTAAAGTTTACCGCCGACACGGCAAGCATCGAAGTAATCGCTTCTTATAACGTCCTTAAGTCCGGGAGCGTATGTATTAAGAAGATCTTCTTCTTCAAGGTCTGCTGTGTAACCGTTGTTAACACATGTCATGTATCCGGGTCCGCAAGTAGAGAAGAGGTCTACCTGTTCGCCTGAAGAAAGCATAAGCTTGATATCGTCGCTGTAAGCGGCTGAATCGATGATGAGAAGTTCTACATCAACGCCGAGCTTTTCTTCGGTGTACTCTGATAACTTCTGGTTGATTCTTTCGATTCCTGCGGGAGCGCCTGTCCAGTCAAAGAAAGAAATGATTACTTTTTCATAAGAACCGTTCTTTTCGGCTTCAGCTTTTCTGTCTAAAATAGCCTGCTGTGCGGGAGTAACTTCATCAGAAGAAGCTTCAGCTGTCTCTGATACAGTTGTTTCTGTGCTTGAAGAAACTTCCTTGGGCTCATCCTTAGCTTGTCCGCAACCTGATAAAGTTGCCACAACCATGGCTGAAGCCAACAATGTTGCTAAAAATTTTTTCATAACTACCTCCTATTTAGTTGTTACGTGTTGTTTGAACCCTAGGTTACAAACGAATCCCCCGTATCCCCAATTTGATTGAAGAGCGGTAAAACGTTTTACCTGTTCGTTTTTTATTATATTAACGGCATATTAATCCGTCAATATGGCAATATTATACAAAAGAAACAGGGCCAATTGGCATTATTTCACAGAAAAAGGTGTTTTAAGTGCCTCAAAAAGGAAAAACGTTAAACCTAAAAGCAAAAAAATCTCCATAGAAGATTTAGGTTTTGGACCTGTCTTTCTATGGAGAATCAATTCATTTCCTTATTCTTTTTTGCTTACTATATGCTTTTTACCGACTTTCTCTCAATCAGCTTACTCTTGATTCTTATGTCTGTGACCTCATCCTTAGAGCTTAAAGGAGAAGTTACCATTTCGATTATCTTATCCGCAGCGGCATAGCCGATTTCTTCAAGTGGAAGGGCCATGGTGGTAACTTCGGGAGTTAAATAAGATGAGATTTCCTGATTATCGTATCCCATTACCGAAATATCTTCTCCGGGGGTTAAGCCGTTTTCTTTAAGGAAAGAATAGGCGCCTGCCGCAATGGCATCTGACATACAGAAAACCGCGGTAACGTCTTTATCCATTAAAGCCTTCATGCCGTTGTAGCCACCCTGCTTATTCCAGGTTGAATATTCCACAAGGCTTGGATCAAACAAAATACCTTCTTCAAACATGGCTTTCTGAATACCAATGATACGGTTTATGGTGTGGGTGTTGTCTTTTTCACCGGCGATTATTCCTATTCTTTTATGACCTTTTGAAACAAGATATTTGGTGACATCATATCCGCCGGATACATCGTCAAGCCTGAAAGTAGGTATCTTTTGATCAGCGGCTATGGCATAGGACATTACTATGGGAAGATTGTTTACGCTTTCCAATTTATTTACCGTATGCTCGTGTCCGCCTACGTAGATTATACCGTCCACATTCATGGCATCCATCTTGGCAAGTACCGGCTGAAGGGCCGACTGAAACAAAGCTTCGTCGTGCATCCAACGGCCCGACCATCTTCCGAAAAGTCGCATGTTTTCTATTACAACGTTGTATCCGTGCTCTTCACAGCAATTCATGATGCCTTCAATTATAGAAGGAGCAGAGAAGACGATAAGATCTTCCGCGATAATTCCTATATTTTTAGAAGCGATGGCACGAAGGTTTTTGGCAAGGTAATTTGGCCGGTAGCCCGTCCTTTCAACTTCTTTTCTTATTTTATCCGCAATTTCGTCGCTTACTTTGTTCTTCTTTCCGTTTAAAACATTGGAAACGGTAGTGATGGAAACATTGCAGGCTGCCGCTATATCCTTAATTGTGACCGATGATTCTAAATTCCTCTTTGACATGTTTTTCCCCTATAGAAAAAGTTTTACTAAAATTGTATCATTTTTTTGGAATTTGTAAATATAATCAAGGGTAAAACGTTTTACTTTTTTGCCAAAATCCGATGATTTTTCTTTTGAAAAGGATTGTTATATACCGGGTTTAGGTAAAATAACAGGTAAAACGGTAAAAATATTTTAAAAAAAGAAACAAATATAAAATAACGATTAACAATTAGCACTCTCGCTTGACGAGTGCTAATTTGAGTTATATAACAAAATTGAAGTTAGGAAATTAAGAAATTCACTAAAGGGGGTGAATATATGAACATCACTAAATTTACGCAAAAATCGAACGAAGCGCTTCAGGATACAGAAAAGATTGCGCTTGAATATTCGAACCAGGAAATAGAGGAAGAACATCTTCTTTTGGCACTATTAAGGCTCGATGACAGCCTTATTTTAAAGCTTATAGAGAAGATGGAAATAAATGCGGAGCACTTTACGGACAGGGTTATTAAAGAAATTGAAAAGCGTCCTAAAGTGCAGGGCGGAAATCCTTATATAGGTCAGTATTTAAATAAGGCCCTTACCTTTGCGGAAGACGAAGCGAAGGCTATGGGGGATGAATACGTATCCGTTGAGCATTTGTTTCTTTCTATATTAAAGAATCCAAGCAAAAGCATTAAAGCTTTGCTTTCAGAGTACGGCCTTAACAGGGAGCGCTTTTTAAAGGCTTTATCTACCGTAAGAGGAAATCAAAGAGTGGTTAGCGACAATCCCGAGGCTACATACGATACTTTAAATAAGTACGGTCGCGACCTTGTGGAAGTTGCAAGGGCCAATAAGCTTGACCCTGTAATAGGAAGAGACTCTGAAATAAGAAACATTATTCAAATTCTTTCAAGAAAAACTAAGAACAATCCCGTTCTTATCGGTGAACCCGGTGTCGGTAAAACGGCGGTTGTTGAGGGCTTGGCTCAAAGAATCGTTGCTAAAGACGTGCCCGATAACTTAAAGGATAAAAGACTGTTTTCTTTGGACATAGGATCCTTGATTGCAGGGGCTAAGTACAGAGGCGAATTTGAGGAAAGACTTAAGGCCGTTTTGGAAGAAGTTAAAAAGTCAAACGGCGAAATCATTCTTTTTATCGATGAGCTTCACACAATCGTTGGTGCAGGTAAAACAGACGGAGCCCTTGATGCAGGCAACATGTTAAAGCCCATGCTTGCAAGAGGTGAGCTACACTGTATCGGTGCCACCACTTTGGATGAATACAGAGAGTACATTGAAAAAGATGCGGCTTTGGAGCGTCGTTTCCAGCCTGTATATGTTGAAGAGCCTACAGTCGAAGACACGATTTCTATTTTAAGAGGCCTTAAAGAACGTTACGAAGTGTTCCACGGCGTAAAGATCTTGGATAATGCTCTTGTTAGCGCAGCAACCCTTTCTCACAGATACATAACCGACAGGTTTCTTCCCGATAAGGCAATTGACCTTGTGGATGAGGCCTGTGCCTTGATTAAAACCGAGATGAACTCAATGCCCGTTGAAATCGATGAATGCAAGCGTAAGGTTATGCAACTTGAAATCGAAGAGGCGGCTCTTAAAAAAGAAACCGATAAGCTAAGCCAAGATAGGCTTGAAGCTTTGAAAAAAGAACTTGCGGAAGAAAAAGAAGAGCTTACCAACATGATGACCCGTTGGGAAAACGAGAAAAAGTCGGTTGAGCGCTTGTCTGAGCTACGTGAAAAGATTGAAGATACCAACGCTCGGATTCAGGCCGCAAGCAGAGACGGTAATTACGAAAAGGCCGCAGAGCTATCATACGGAGAATTGCCTAAATTAAAGAAAGAGCTTGAGCAGGCTGAAAAGGATAACGAAAAGAAAGAGCTTGAGCTTGTTCATGAAGCTGTTACGGACGAAGAAATCGCTAAGATAATTTCACGTTGGACAAAGATTCCTCTTAGTAAGCTTACAGAATCAGAGAGAAACAAAACTCTTCATCTTGATGAGGAACTTCATAAAACAGTTGTGGGTCAAGACGAAGCCGTTACAAAAGTAACGGAAGCCATTATAAGATCCCGTGCGGGAATTAAAGACCCCAACAGACCCATCGGTTCCTTCCTTTTCTTAGGACCTACCGGTGTAGGTAAGACAGAGCTATCAAAAGCTTTGGCCCAGGCACTTTTTGACGATCCTTCGAATATGGTAAGAATCGATATGAGTGAGTACATGGAGAAATTTTCAGTGTCTCGTCTTGTGGGAGCACCTCCCGGATACGTCGGATACGAAGAAGGGGGACAGTTGACGGAAGCTGTAAGAAGAAAACCTTACTCCGTAGTTTTGTTCGATGAAATCGAGAAAGCTCATCCCGATGTATTTAACATTTTGCTTCAGGTTTTGGATGATGGTCGAATCACAGATTCACTTGGAAGAACCGTAGACTTTAAGAATACAATTTTAATCATGACTTCAAACATCGGTGCCCCCGCACTCCTTGAAGGCATTCAGTCTAACGGCGAAATAAGCGAAGAAGCAAAA
>JAILCK010000091.1 GCA_024680435.1 Lachnospiraceae bacterium | reverse complement strand
GCCTTGCAGCTTATGATAAGAATGCAGGCACACTTACCATCGTAGCAGTTAATGATAAAAAAGAAGATAAATCCTTTGCCTTTGACATCAAAGGATTTGACACAAACGGAAACGTAAAAGTAATCCGCACAAGCGGTTCAATCGCTAACGGAGAGCACTGGGATGAGGTTGATAATTTCATTGTTGATAACACAGGAATAATCTACACCCTCCCTGCATATTCTATTACGACCTTTGTGATAGAAGGCGTAAACTTAGAACAGTAAGCGTATAAGAATTATATATTGTCTGAAGCACAGGCAGGCAAAAATAAAACCCCTTGGAAGTAATCTTCCAAGGGGTTTGTTTTGCTATACAATTAAATCACTGTGGATTAAGGAAGCATTTCTGCGTCGCCGTAGGTTTCTTCCCAAGCTTCTTTTCTTTCGTCTGTGATTGCCTGTCCACCGGCCTGAAGCCATTCATTGAGGCCTGCTGTCCAAACTGAATCGAAATCAGCTTCGGAAGCCTTGATTGCGTTACAGAAAGCCTGATCACGCTTGTTGTCAAGGTCTGTTCCTTCTGATTCAGACTTGATTTCACGAACTGTAGGAACCTTAGGAGTCTTCCAGTCAAGCTTTGCTGCTGCAATAGCATCCTGAACATCCTGTACATCTACATTTGAGTAGCTGTATGCAAGAGAAAGGTCTGTAAGTTCAGGTGTAGCAAGTCTTAAACCGTTACAGTTGATTGTCATATCGATGTTCTTACCGGAGTTCTGGTACCAATCGTGATGAGCTTCATCGGGAGCCTGGATAACCCATGCGCCGTTGTCAGCTATAGTGTGGATAACACCTTCTTCACCGGCCTGTAAGAATTCAACAACCTTCTGGTCTGACATGAATTCAAGGTAAAGTAATGAAGCTAATACTTCATCGTTTGTTGCAGGGAAGAATACTTTTCTATCGCCTGTAATACCGTAGTTGTACTTTGTGTACTTACCATTCTTATCTTCAAAAGGATTGATTGCTACAAACTTAGCATCTTCGCCAAACTGAGCAGCCAATACTGCGTTGATGGCATTTTCATTGCCTCTGAAAGGATAATCATAGTTGTGTGTGAAAGCTCCAACGAAGCCGGCCTTCATCATATCATCTTCTGTTGCATCACCTGCAGGATAGAGATAGAAATCTTTCCAAATGAGGCCTTCGTTATACCACTTGTTAACAAGCTGAACGGCTTCTTTTGTTCCGTTCTGTGTAAGCTTTCTGGAATCATAACCGTTTATATATAATTCCTTATCTGTAATTTCGGGATCCATGAAGGATTCGATCAATGTAGCGATTCTCCAACCTGCATCTACACCAATTGAGTAAGGAACCATCTTGGACGCATCTGCACCAAGAAGAGTATCGGCGTTGTCTCTGAATGCAATAAGCATTTCTTCAAATTCTGCCTTTGTTGTAGGAGCCTTTAAGCCAAGCTTATCAAGCCAGTCTTTACGAACGAATGTGTTGATACGGCAGATTTCGTTTCTCTTACCTTCGATTGCCCAAAGGGTACCTGTTGAAGGATCCTTATCCTGGTAGATAGCATCATCTGTAAGCCAATCAAACATGTTGGGCAACTTATCCTTGTACTGATCAAGTACAGGAGCCAAGTCAATAACACCACCCATGTTAGCGTATGTCTGAATTGTAGGATAACTGTAAGTGTAGCAAATGTCAGGAGCTGTTCCTGCTGCTAATAAGTTGTTGATTTCATCGCCTTCAGTCCAACGGGGAACTGTAACGAATTCAACTTCAACATTGTAACGATCAAGCATCTGTTCCTGAATCCACTTTGTCCAAGCGTTGTCGCCTGCATCAGTACCTTCAGTAACATTACGATCGTAAAGTTCTACGGAAATGTGTCTTGTCTCAACAAATTTTCCGTCAAGCATGCCGTCAGCATCGGGGCCTTCCGGTGTTTCTTCGGTAGAAGCTGCGGGTGTTTCAGTAGAAGCTGCGGGTGCTGTAGAAGCGGGTGCCTTTTCAGAACCACAAGCTACCAATGAAAGTGATGTAACAGCTGCAAGTAATACTGCTAAAACTTTCTTTCTCATTTTTAAACCTCCCTGGTTATTTTTATATGAATTAACGTATACCTCATGGTCTACGCTTATTCCTTAACCGCACCCATAGTTACACCTGCAATGAAATACTTCTGTAACCAAGGGTAAATAAGCAAAATCGGAACTGTTGAGAACATAACTGTTGCCGATTTCAAGGACTCTGAAAGTCCGGGTGTGTTGAAACCTTCCTGTGTTGCAACTTCAACCGAGTTGATGTTATTAAGAATGTTATAAATAAGAAGCTGCAAAGGATATAAATCCTTGTTCTTTATGTACATAAGTGCATCGCCGTAACCATTCCAACGACCTACCGCATAGAAAAGGGCGAGGGACGCAAATACAGGCTTTGACAAAGGTACATAAATCTTTAAAAGGATTGTGATGAAGCTCGCTCCGTCAATTTCCGCCGATTCTCTCAAGGAATCCGGAATTCCGTAGAAGAAACTTCTCATAATAATCATGTTATAAATTGACAAACAGCTTGGAATAATCAAAACAAGCGGATTGTCCAAAAGGTGCAATTGCTGCATCAGCAAGTAGTTAGGAATAGTACCTGCATTAAAGAACATTGTAATAGTAATTATTACATTGAATATTCCTTTACCCTTAAGCCCCGGGAAAATTAAGGGGTAAGCACAAAGTGCTGTCATGGTAAGTGAAATGATTGTACATATCACTGTAAGGAATGCAGTCCATGCAAATGCCCTTAAATACTTGGGATCTGACAATACCTTCATATAGGCATCAAAGTTAATTCCCTTAGGCCAAATGTATACTTCGTGTCTTATAAGATAGTTCGTGGATGAAAGTGATTTAGCGGCAAGATTCAACATAGGAATCAAGCAAATAGCTGCCACCAATACACACAATAAAACAAACATCCAGTCACCAAATTTTGCTCTGTTTGATTTAACTTTCATATTCTCACTCTCCTTCCTACCAAATTCCACGCTCGCCGAGCTTACGTGAAATCCAGTTAGCGGTTAAGAGGAAGAAAAGTCCTACAACAGACTGGAACAAACCGACTGCTGTTGTAAGTGAGAACTTAAGTCCCTTAATACCAACCTTATATACAAATGTTGCAATAACTTCGGCCACGTTCATAACCGCCGGGTTAGCCATAGCGAAGGGTCTTTCGAAACCGCCACCGATGATACCGCCTAAGTTCATAATCAAAAGAACCACGATTGTAGGCTTGATTCCGGGAAGTGTGATATGCCACATCTTCTTAAAACGACCTGCTCCGTCTACCGAAGCTGCTTCATAAAGTTCTGTGTTAATTCCTGCGATAGCTGCAAGATAAATGATTGAACCCCATCCGAAGTTCTGCCATACACCCATGCCTACGTAAGTAGCCACCCAGTGCTTAGCTTCACCAAGGAAAGGAATTGCTTCATGTCCGCTGGCTTTAATAAGTTCGCTGATAAAACCACCGTTAGGAGCAAAAAGCTGTAATGACAAGCTGTAAATGATGACCCATGACAAGAAGTGGGGCATGTAAGCTATTGTCTGAACTACCTTTTTGAATCTCTTAAAGCAAAGTTCATTTAAGATCAAAGCAAAAATTATCGGTGCAGGGAATCCTGCAACAAGATCCAATAAGTTAAGCATCAATGTATTTCTTAATGCTTTAATGAAGTCGGGTGTTTGGAATGCTTTGATAAAATATTTCATACCATGGTTTGAAGCCCAAGGCATGTCACCCAATTTCATGTTGAGTTTATACTCTTTAAATGCGATGAGAATGTTCTTCATCGGCATATATCTGAAGATAAACAGATATATAAGCGGTAAAGCAATTAATGCATATAACTGCCAATACCTTTTCAAATAGATTTTCCAGTTGACTTTCTTTTTGGGAACCGCAACCGTAGTGTTTTTTCCCATATTTCTTTCTCCCTGCTTTCTTTCGCGTTTTCCCCTTATAGAAATATTATTATCAGGGGATGACCTTTTTCTAATCAAATATTGCTGTGGCTGTTACAATTCTTGCTATTTGTGCACATACAATTTAACGCACTAAAGGATTTTTCTTGTCAATCTGTATCCATTTTTAGAACTCTTTAATTCTTTTATATCGTACTTGCACAAAAAATACAATACAACTAACCTTTTTGCACACCTCAAAAGAGCAATTTTTAATTTTTTGCAATATTTACCGCAACTTTTGCAAGGTTAGAATATAATTGCATTGCAAAAATGAATAACGCCCACATACAATTGTTGCATGTGGGCGTTAGTGAAGCATTAAAAATGTGTGTGGGAATCATTTGAAATGCTATGGGGACAATATTTAATAATTATTGCTTTGATACTTATACTTCGTATCCTAAGATTACTCCGCCTCTTTCGGCATAAAAGCTGCAAAGGCCTGTTGTGATGCCGATTTTGACATTGGCATTCTTAAACTCTTCAATAATCTTTTCTCTTAAAGCTATTGCAAAAGAAGCTCCATCGCAATGATCGATAATTACCTTACCGCCTTTATAACCTCTTTCCTTCATATCCTGGATAAGGCTTTCAAGTGCTCTTTTATCTCCCCTTGCCTTATGTGTGGGCTGTAATTCGCCAAAGTCAGAAAAGATTCCGGCGATTCTGATTCCGATTGCGGAAGCAAATTTTGCTATAACGGGATTGATGCGTCCGTTATTGGCAAGATTTTTAAGGCTCTTTAAGCAATATCCGATTTTTAAATGATCTCTTGAATAATCCGAAAGCGCCTTGAATGTATCTTTAACATTCATGCCCTTCTTTTCACATTCAAAAAACTTTTCTGTTATAAGCTTCTGAATGGGACCAACACCGTTTGAATCAAGTACGCATACGTTTGCGCCTTCGTTTTCTTCTTCATAGATTCCTGCGGCGCTGTTAGCTGAGTTAAAGCTTCCGGAAATCTTTGAAGCAATTGTTACGATAATCGCATCCTTTGCTTTACCGATTGCTTTAAGGTAAGCATTTATATTGGGGCAAGACGTTCTTGAGCGTCCGTTTGTTTCTTCCATATCTTTAACCATGTCGAGAACATCTAAATTTTCATCATCGACATATTCTTTTTCTTCAGTACGAATTGTAAGGGGTACTACTTCACAATCAAAGCCATTTTCTTTTCTTATATTTGAGGCCGAATCTAATATTAATTTCATATTTCTTCCTCCAATGTTATTTCAATAAATATCTCATGTAGTTTTGATAACTACTTCCTAAAACATATATTACCATCTTCATTTCTAATGTCAACCCTCTGAGGCCCATTTTATATAATTTTTATTCTTTATCATACAATGGTGCCCGACCGGGCAAAAAGAAATAAAAAATCCCGGTGGGGGTTATATATTGTTTTGAGACTATGTGGAGCCTCGGCACTTAACGAGCCGGACAGTAAGGAACGGCGAGTTTAGTGAGCAGGCTTCTTTATAGCCTGCGGCCGTTAGTGCGGAGTACAAGCGAGAGCGTGTCGAAAAACAATATATAACCCCCACCGGGATCCATAAAAAAAGGGCGCCCGGCCGGGCACCCCTAAGATGTTATGTGTTTGGTGAGAGTTGGAGCTTGTAGAGCTCGTAATATGCGCCTTTCTTATCGAGGAGCTCCATGTGGTTTCCTTGCTCCACGATGCGGCCGTGAGAGATAACGATGATTTTGTCGGCATGCTGAATGGTTGAAAGCCTGTGGGCTACGATAAGCATGGTGCCAATGTTCATCATCTTTTCAAGAGAGTCTTGAATGAGCATCTCGGTCTCAGTATCGATGTTTGCGGTGGCTTCATCTAAGATCATTACGTCAGGCTTGTGAATAATGGTTCTTGCAAAAGAAAGAAGCTGACGCTGGCCTTGGGAGAAGTTGTTTCCTCGCTCCCTTACTTCTTCGTTAAGCCCGCCCGGAAGCTTGTTTATAAACTTGTCTGCGTTTACGTACTTGCAGGCTTCCATGATTTCGTCGTTGGTAAAGTCGTCTCGCCTTAAAACAATGTTTGACTTTATGGTGCCCGAGAATATAAATACATCCTGAAGCATCTGTCCAAAGTGTTTTCTTAAAGAAGAAATTTTAAAGCGCTTAATATCGATTCCGTCAATTAAAATCTGGCCCTTCTGGATGTCATAGTTTCTGCAGACCAAAGACAAAATCGTGGTCTTTCCCGAGCCTGTGGAGCCTACAAACGCTACGGTTTCTTTGGGCGATACGTGGAAAGAAACATCCTTTAACACCCATTCTTCCTTTTCATAAGCAAACCAAACGTTCTTAAACTCGATTTCACCGTTTATGTGCTCTACGTCCAAAGCATCGGGCTCATCTACGACTTCAGGCTCCATATCCATGATAGAGAAAATCTTTTCTGCCGAAGCAAAGGCTGACTGAAGTGCGTTAAACTGCTCCGCAAGGTTTTGGATGGGATTGTAAAACTTGTTTATGTACATATAGAAGCTTACAAGCACACCGCTTGTGATAACGCTTCCAAACATGTATGAGTTCTTTATGTAGCCGCGACCGCCTATGTATAAAAGGCATAAAACCGAGGCCATATAAAGCATGTACACGCAAGGGCGGAAAACAGAAAATACCATGATTCCCATTTTACGCGCGTTTAAAAGCTTAGTGTTTTTATCGTTAAATTCTCTAAACTTCTTTCCCTCACAGTTAAATATCTGCGTAATCTTCATTCCTGAAATGTTTTCTGAAAGGAAAGTGTTTATATCGGTTGTTGCATCCTTTGTGCGTCTGTAGCTCTTTCTTGCAAACTTTCTAAACACAAAAGTAAACAAAGCAACAAAGGGCGTAAAGCTAAGCACCATTAATGTAAGCTGCAGATTCAGAGCAAACATTGCAATCATAACGCTCACGATTACAAAGAAATTCTTTATAAGGTTTACAAGAATGTTTGTAAAAAGCTGAGAAATCGCGTTTGTATCGTTGGTTACTCTTGTTACAAGCTTACCTACGGGGATGTGATTTAACTGATCGTGAGAAAGAGATTCAATGTGTCTGAATGCATCTTCTCTGATATTTGATAAAATCTTTTGGCCCGTTCTTTGTAAGATCATCGCCTGAGAGTAAGTGCAGATTACGGTAATTACCAGCACTCCTGCGTACAAAGCAACCATCTTGTAAAGCTCATTCATTTCGAATTTGTTTTTTATAAGTTCTTCCACATTACCGATGATTAAAGGCGATACCACATCGTAAGTTATGGACAATACAAGAATAAAGAACAAAAGCACAAAGCTCTTCCAGTAAGGCTTTGCATAGTGAAGGAGTCTCTTTACGATTTCTGAGTCCTTCATGTTTCTTTCAAAGCCGATTGCCGTTTTTTTGTCTTTCATTGTGGCAAAGGCGATGATAAATAATGTAGAAAGAACGCCGATTACAGCGCCTACGCACAAAAGAGGATAATACTCACGCATCTTTTTCTTCCTCCTTTGCTTCCTTGTCTTCAAGCATCTGCGACTTAACCATTTCGGCGTAGTCTTTATTTCGCTCAATTAATTCTTTATGGGTGCCCACATCAAGCACTTTTCCGTCATCGATAAAGATAATCTTGTCCATTCTTTCGATGGTGGAAATTCTGTGAGCTATCAAAATCGTGGTCTTGCCCTTTCTTGTGGTGGCAAGGTTATTTAAAATGATTCTTTCTGTCTTTGTATCAACCGCAGAAACGGAGTCATCCAAAATAAGGATTTCCGCGTTCTTCATTAAAGCTCTCGCAATGGAAATTCTCTGCTTTTGTCCGCCTGATACCGTTACGCCTCTTTCACCAAGGATTGTCTCGTATTCAAGAGGAAACTCCATGATGTTTGAATCCACATCGGAAAGCACTGCTGCCTCCTTAATGGCTTCTTTGTCCGAAGAATCTTCTTTTGAAAAAGCAATATTTGAAGCAATGGTATCGCTAAACAAGAAATTATCCTGAGGAACGTATGCGATGTGCCTTCTTAATTCCTTAATGGGAATCTCGTTTACATCCTCTCCGTCAACAAATATCTTTCCATCATCCACCATGTAGGTCCTTGCGATAAGGTCAACGATTGTTGTCTTTCCTGCGCCGGTCTTACCTATAAGACCCACATTTTCCCCTGCATTTATCTTAAAAGAAACATCTGTTAAAACCTGCATTTCGCTGTTGGGATAAGTAAAGTTTAAGTTCTTAAACTCGATTTCTCCCTTAATGTTTCTTTCTTTTGTATCGATGCCTTCTTTATCCTTAACATCAATATCCGCTGTAAGGAAGTTGTCCACTCTCTTACAGGAAGCCTTTGCTCTTGCGGTCATCTCAATAAGAATGGAAACCGCTTCGATGGGCCAGATGATGGTGGTAAAGTAGCTTATAAATTCAACAAGTTCGCCTGCTTTAAAGGTTCCGTTATACACAAGATATCCGCCGTATCCGATGATTACGCAGATAACCGATTCCACAAACAGGATAAACAAAATGTTCATTAATGTGGAAATGCGGGTAAACTTGATGTTTATCTTTTCGTTTTCTTTATTTAACTTTCTAAATGCCATAAGCTCTTTTACTTCTTTTGTAAAAGCCTTGATTACGGCAATTCCCGAAAATGACTCCTGAGCAAAATCCGAAAGGCGCGAAAATGCTTCCTGTCTTTTATCCCAGGTCTTTGTCATGAAATATCCGATTAAAAGCGCCATTAAGAACAAAAGGATCATGGGAAGCATCGATAAAGCCGTGAGCATTTTGTTCATATGAAGCATCTTTGTAAAGGCAAGGCCTCCAAGCAAAAGGGCGTCAAAGAAAGTAAGAACGCCACCTCCGAATGAGTCTTGAATGGTGTCCACATCGTTTGTGAAAAGACTCATAAGGTCGCCAACTTTATTAAAGTGATAAAACTGCTGCGATAAATCCTTGCAATGGTCAAACATTCTTTTACGAATGTCGGTTTCGACTCTTACTGCTGCTCCAAAGAAACAGTAACGCCATAAAAATCTTCCGCCGCAAACCGTAATAACCAC
>JAILCK010000072.1 GCA_024680435.1 Lachnospiraceae bacterium | reverse complement strand
TTGCTTAAAGGCAGGTAAAGAACCTGAACGAGAGTTTAAAGGCTCATTTAATGTTAGGATTAAACCGGAGCAGCATAAAAAGATTGCCCTACAGGCAGCTAACGAAGGGATAACTATAAATCAATTTGTGGCCAGAGCAATAGATGACGAGCTTGCCTTGGTAGAAGGGTAACGCAAATGATTATGAACACTAAAAAACTTGCAGTAATTTTCCCGGGAATGGGATTATAAACCGTCCTCTATTTATTGGGTAGGCACTATGTTATTAATCGCTTACAAAATATGGCGATAAGCGCCTCAGCTGAGGCGCTTTTTTGATGCAGAAAATTCTTGGTGTTCGGGTTGACGCACGATCATTTGATTGGTATACTATCAATTGATAGTAAATCGAAAAGGAGTGATTTGCATTTTTCTTAGCATGCAATCCAAGAAAAAAGAGGTTGAGGAGTTCTTAAGGGACCTCAAGGGGTTTATTGGACGGAAGGATTTTGATATCAAACGAGACTTCAAGGTCATTGCCAAACCGAAGCCAAATGATTTGCAACATTCGACTCCGCATACAGTTATCGCATTGGACTATGATGATAGTGATGTATTGCGAAGGATAAACGAATTGACGGTTGAAGAGTATTCTGAGACAAAAATTGACAATGGAGATGCGCATCCACCGTTACTTTTTGTTTTTGGAAAGGTTATTAATGGAAAACTGGTGTATATAAAACTTAAGATTAGAGAGCGTGAAAAGGGTAGATATATTTTGTGCGTGTCATTCCATTTTGCAAGGGAAAAGATGAATTTTCCATATGCAAATGAGAAATGACGAGGAGGATAATGATGGAAAAATATGAAGTAATCAGAAGTGTACATATGGATTGTCCGTTATGTGATAAAGTTCATGAGCTCGAAGAAAGAAAGCGCATTTCGGTTGTTGATATAAAGGGTGAGGAAATTCACTATGAAGAGCGCTATTTCTTCTGTTCCAATGCTGATGAAGAGGAAAACGAGTTCATGACCGGCGAGATGATGAATGAGAACTTGCTCAATGCGAGAAATGCTTATCGTGAAAAACACGGCTTGCTCACTTCAGATGATATTGTTTCAATCAGAGAAAGTTATGGCCTTTCGCAGGTTGATTTGGCTCGCCTTTTGGGATGGGGAGAAGCCACAATCTCTCGCTATGAGAGCAAGGCTATCCAGGATGAAGCGTATGACACAATGCTTAGAATGATTAAAGACAATCCCCTTCAGGCGATGGAGTTTCTCAAGAAAAACAGTGATAAGTTCAATGGCTTAAAGAGAGCGGAGATTCGTTCGAAAATTCTTGAGAAGCTAGATTCTTATGGAAAAGAGTATTTAACAAGGCAGGCTTTGGAAGGCGAATATGTTTACTACGATGAGCCGTCTGATTCAAATGGATTTACATTGCTTAATATAGACAAATTGGAAGCGGCTATTTCTTATATCGCCGAGAAGGTCGACGCGCTATACAAGGTAAAACTCATGAAGATGCTTTGGTATACGGATGCCCTTTCTTACAAGCGAACCGGCACTGCTATGACAGGAATGGTGTACAGGCATCAGCCGATGGGGGCCCTTCCTGTAGGGCATTATAGCCTTATGAATCTTGAAAATCTAAATGTGCAGATTGAAGAGAGCTTTACCAATGATTCTATGGTGCACATCTATCCGTCTAAAGATATTAGTTATGATGTTCTGACTGTTGAGTACAAAAAGACGCTTGATGATGTAATTGAGAAATTTGGAAATTATAAGACGAAAGATATCGTTGAATACATGCACAAAGAGAAAGCATATATCTACACAAAGCAGGGAGAGATTATTCCGTTTTCCCTGGCGAAAGAGATAGCTGATTTCTAATTGGGACTGCGTTGGGCATAGAGAGGATGTTGAGAACTGGATTATGATGAATTATAGGGGATACACTGGAAAAGCGGAATATGACGATAAAAACAACGTTTATACGGGAAGTGTAATTAACGTAAAGACTGTTATCGCATTTCACGGAAGTACTGAGGACGAGGCAGAGGTTCAGTTTAGGAAATCTGTTGATGATTATTTGGAGTGGTGCAAAGAGGAAGGATTTGAGCCTGAAAGACCATACGAGGAATAGGAAGGTGCATTGATATGAGTTCAAAAAAACTTGCAGTAATTTTCCCGGGAATGGGATACACGAAAGATAAGCCGCTTTTATATTATTCGGGGAAGCTCGCGGCATCTAAGGGCTATGATGTGATTCCCATTGAATATAATAGGTTCTTTGAAGGGATAAAATATACAGACGAAGAGAAGCAAAAGGCATCTGAAATGTCCTATGACATGGTGACTGAGACTCTTTCAAAAGTTGATTTTAAAGAATACGCAGATGTTGTGTTTATCGGTAAAAGCCTTGGCACCATTTTTGCAGCGCGTTACGCCACAGAGCATAAATTAAGCGTGCACCACATTTGGTACACGCCATTAATGACTACGTTTTCTTTTGGCGAAAGAGATGCTGTAGCGTTTCTTGGAACTTTAGATCCTTTGTCAAAAGTAGATGATATGAAAAAAACAGCCGGCGAGTATGGAATTACGCTTCACACCTATGAGGGCGGCAATCACTCCATAGAAACCGGGGATGTGATAAAAGATACAGAATTTATCCACCAAATAATGAAGGTTACAAACGAGTGCTTTAATTAAAAGCACTCGTATTTTTCTTTTAAGACATCCTTTGGCATGGCCTTTCCGAACAGATATCCTTGGAGGCGCTTACAGCCTATAGACTTTAAGAACTCTGCCTGAGTTTCTTCTTCCACACCTTCCGTCAAGGTCTCCATGCTGATGGAATTTGCCAGGGTCACGATGCTTTGAAGGATGGTTTTTGATTTTTCGTTTTCTGCAAAGTGTTTAAGGAACACCATATCTATCTTCATTACATCAAAGGAGTAGTCTTTAAGCATGTTTAAAGAAGAGTAGCCGCTTCCAAAGTCATCAAGCCAAAGCTGGATGCCCATGCTCTTTAAGATTTGAATGGTGGTCTTTAAGGTCTTATCGTTAAGGGATAGAGCGCTTTCGGTGATTTCTACGTGGATAAGTTCCGAAGGCACTTCATACTTTGCGATGAGTTTTTCAATCTGTTTCTTTATGTTTGAGTCTTCAAAGTCGATGCGGGAAAAGTTGACCGATACCGGCACCACCTTCTTGCCGGCTTTAATGCCTGCTCTTAAGTCTCTTAACACGATTTCAAATATGGCCTTATCAAGGCGGGGGATAAGTCTGTATTCTTCCAATACGGGAATAAAATCTTTTGGAGACAAAAATCCGTAAATGGGGTCGTTCCAGCGGGCAAGGGCTTCAAGGCCGCAAAGCTCTCTGCCGTTAGACCACACCACGGGCTGATAATGGGGCACAATGTAGCCTTTCTTTATGGCTTCGTCTAGATGGGTAACGATATATTGGCGAAGGTGGAAGGCATCATCCATCTCCTTATCGTATTCACAATAGAAGTGGTCCACATGTTTCTTTATGGTGGAAGAAGCATATCTTGCGCGGTCGCAGGCTATGGCGGGGTCGGTATCTTCGCTTGTGGGAGCATAAGCCCCTACTTTAAAGAAAATCTGAGCGGTGTGAAGGGAGTTTTGTGCGTCTGTGACAAGGCGCTTTGCCTTTGATTCCACACCTTTTTTGCTTGTAAGCATCACAAATTTGTCGTCTGAAAATCTGGCATAGAGGTCATCCTTAAAGTAGTTTTCCACTTTTCCGGCCAGGTTCTTTATAAACAAAGAACCCGCATCGTATCCGTATTCTTCGTTGTAGGCCTTAAAGTTTGCTATATCTAAGAAAAGAAAAATCTTATCTTCATATCCTTCTTCTTTAAGGATTTCGGCAGCTTTCTTTCTAAAGTAATGCATGTTTGCAATGCCCGTAAGGTCGTCTATTATCATGGATTTTTCTAAACTTTCATCGCTTTCAGCCTCTGTAAGCCTTTGGTTATAAACCGCTAGGCCAAGCATCACGGTAGATATCCAGAATGAAAAGAAATTAACCTTTGTGGCGTAAGTCATTTCTACTTCCGGAGCTTTAAGCATCATCACGTAGAAGAGAACAAACACAAAGCTTGAAGCCAATATGGATATGATGGGGCGCCAGTTAATAAGGCCCACCACAAACACAATCATCATTACAAAGCAAAGAATCTGCTCGCCTCTTGTGTAATCTGAGTAAGAAACGCTTATGCCAAAGTAAAGGGCCACCCCCGAAAAAATGACCATTATGATGTTTCCGGGTAGGCGCTTTTTAAAGGTGCCTTTAAGGTAAAAGACAGCAAAAAAAAGCATGCATAGCGCCGTCACAAGGAAAATTGAATACCATGTAAAGTGCGCTGCAAACCATGCTTTGCTTCTGGTGGGGTCGCCTTCTATCCATCTTTTTAGTAAGCTTCCAAGCATCCAAAGTTCCAGGACTATTATCACTATCGACATATAGATGCTTGACCTAAAGTTTGCCGTATCGAAGTGTTTATTAACGTATTCACTGCGCTTTTCAAGCCCCAGCCACCGTCTTAATTTTTTCATTAATTATCCCCAATCAAGTCTAGTATTTAGAAGAAACACTCCCTTCTATTTAATTATATACTACATCTTCTCCCATAAACGTGGTATTAAAAAG
>JAILCK010000060.1 GCA_024680435.1 Lachnospiraceae bacterium | reverse complement strand
TAATTTCCTTCATGACAGAGGCATCCGCACCATGGCGACCACTCACTATAGTGAGCTTAAGATTTACGCTCTTTCCACTTCATTTGTGGAAAACGCCTGCTGTGAATTTAATGTAGAGACCCTCTCTCCCACCTATAGGCTTTTAATCGGTATTCCCGGAAAGAGTAATGCCTTTGCAATTTCTTCAAAGCTTGGCCTATCCGATGACATAATTGAAGCTGCAAAGAAACAGATTACCGATGAATCCGAGCGTTTTGAAGATGTTATCTCAAACCTTGAGACAACCAGAGGTTCAATTGAAAAAGATAAGCTATACATAGAAGAGCAAAAGGCAGCAATTGAAAAAGAACGCGCTCTCTTAAAAGAAAAGACAGACAAGCTTAACGAATCAAAGGATAAGATTCTTAGAAACGCTAACGAAGAGGCCCGTGATATCATCGCCGAAGCAAAAGAATTTGCAGACGAAGCCATCCGCGCCATTCAAAAGAGCGGTCAGGGCTTTTCTATGAAAGACCTTGAAAAGAAGCGAGAAGGCCTTAGAAATCAGTTAAACGACAAAAACTCAAAGCTTGCAATAAAGAAAGAAACCGGTGCGCAAAGCGGAATTAAAGCAAAAGACTTGCACCTTGGAGATATGGTCAAGATAGTTTCTTTAAACCTAAAAGGCACAGTAAGCTCAATGCCCGATGACAAAGGAAACCTCTTTGTACAGTGCGGAATCATTCGCTCTAAAGCAAACATTAACGATTTGGCATTTGTGCAGGAAGAGACCATCTCAGGCCCAGGCATAAAGAAGCAAAGCGGTTCCGGAAGCTTAAAGATGGCAAAGTCTTCAAACATTTCTTATGAATGTAATCTTATAGGAAAGACTGTTGACGAAGCTTTGGCAGTTTTGGATAAATACCTTGACGATGCTTACCTTTCACACATTCCAAGCGTAAGAATCGTTCACGGTAAAGGAACCGGTGCACTTAGAAACGCTGTCACATCATATTTAAAGAAATGTAAGTATGTTAAATCCTACAGAGCCGGCGAGCACGGTGAAGGCGATGCAGGCGTAACCATCGTTGAATTTAAATAAAGGAGACCTCATGATAAACAAGCAAAAGATTTTAATCGTAGACGATGACAATAATATTGCTGAGTTGATTTCTTTGTACCTTATAAAAGAATGTTTTGATACAAAGATTGTAAATGACGGAGAATCCGCCCTCCAGGCTTTCGAAGGATACAATCCAAACCTGATCCTTTTAGATATCATGCTTCCCGGCATCGACGGATATCAGGTATGCAGAGAAATCCGTTCAAAGTCTCAGGTGCCTATTATTATGCTCTCCGCAAAGGGTGAAGTGTTTGATAAAGTATTGGGCCTTGAAATGGGGGCTGATGATTACATCGAAAAGCCCTTTGATTCTAAAGAGCTTGTTGCAAGAGCAAAAGCCGTTTTAAGACGTGCTAAGCCTTCGGTTGCTGCTCCTGTTTTAGATGCTGATGAAAAGGTTTCTTATCCCGATTTATCAATAAACAGAACCAACTACTCAGTTCTATACTTCGGAGATGCAGTTGATATGCCTCCAAAGGAATTGGAGCTTTTGTACTATCTTGCCTCCAATCCAAACCACGTTTTCACAAGAGAACAGCTTCTTGATAAAATCTGGGGATATGAATACATCGGAGACACACGTACCGTTGACGTTCATATAAAGAGATTAAGAGAAAAGATTAACGATCACGACAGTTGGAAAATAAGCACCATCTGGGGTGTAGGCTACAAATTCGAATCAAAAGTAAATCCCGGAAACTAACCTATAAAGGGGAATAACGGTGAAAAAGACACTGTATTTTAAATTCTTACTTGCATATATCATATTTGGTGTTTTTGGGTTTATTATCGTAAGCTCTTTTGTGTCGCAGACGGTTTACCAGAAAATGCTTAAAGAAAAAGCAGCTTCTTTTTACAGAGAAGCAAACCTTATTGCAAACACCTATGCCGCAGACCTCTATAAGCTCGATACTTCCCTTCCTGAAGTTAAAGAGCAGATAGACGATTTGGACGTGTTTCTTTCTGCAACAATATGGATTATAAACCCTTCGGGAACCATGATCTTAAGTTCAAAGCTTCCCATTAATGTAGATGAGACCCTGGTAATATCGGGCTTTGACCCCACCATCACCGGTAACTCCTACTACACCACGGGAACCTTCTTTGATTCTTTTGATGAAGAAGTGCTTAGCGTATTTGCGCCAATCACAGCAGATTATAAGGTAAAAGGATACGTGGTTATTCACTCATCCATCGCTGACATCGAAAAGCAAAGCGATGATTATTTAAGAGTGTGTTACTTACTTTTAATTATCCTCTTTGCTTTGTCACTTATCATTTTGTTTTTCTTTACTGAAATGGTTTATGTGCCATTAAGAAAAGTTACCTACGCAACAGAGCAATATGCTTCCGGTAACTTACACTACGAGTTTTCCATAGATTCAGACGATGAAATGGGATACTTGGCTGCGACCCTTTCTTACATGGCAAGCGAAATCGCCCGTTCGGAAGATAACCAAAAGAAGTTTATCGCAAATGTTTCTCATGATTTCAGGTCTCCCCTTACCTCCATAAGAGGTTACTTAGAGGCTATGATTGACGGCACCATTCCTCCCGAAATGATGGACAAATACTTGGGAATCGTGCTTAGCGAAACCGAGCGACTTACTAAGCTTACAAACGGCCTTTTGTCTCTTAACAACTTAAACATGAAGGGCATGGTGCTTGACATTACGGACTTTGATATAAACAAAGTAATAAGAAACACTGTTGCAACCTTCGAAGGCACCTGCACCGCAAAGGCAATTCAGGTTGATTTGGTGCTTACAGGCGACGTGCTTCCCGTCCATGCGGATG
>JAILCK010000034.1 GCA_024680435.1 Lachnospiraceae bacterium | reverse complement strand
GCGCATATAATAACGCCAAAAAGGGACATACCGATTCTCTTTTTTAAATTGTCGATTTTAATATTCATAGTTAAAGTCTCCTTATGCACATTATAAAGGGAAATGCATGCATCGGTAAACTTATAGATATAAAAATAGTGATTTACCTAAATTTAAGCGCGATATTTAAACAGCCCCCTGTATGGAGGCACATACAAAGGGCTGTTTAAAGATTTGTGTATTGGTGTTTGCTATTAGTCTGTAAATAATGCTGTTGAATAGTATCTGTCGCCTGAATCGGGAAGAAGAGCTACGATTGTCTTTCCCTTGTTTTCAGGCTTGTTTGCAAGTTCGAATGCTGCGTGAAGGGCTGCGCCTGAAGAAATGCCTACAAGGATGCCTTCCTTCTTTGCCAAAAGCTTTGCTGCCGCAAAAGCGTCGTCGTTTTCTACAGCGATGATTTCATCGTAAACTTCTGTGTTTAATACATTGGGCACAAAACCTGCGCCGATACCCTGAATCTTGTGAGCTCCGCTTTCTCCCTTTGAAAGCACGGGTGAAGAAGCAGGCTCAACTGCCACTACCTTTACGGATGACTTCTTAGACTTTAAGAATTCTCCGGTGCCTGTAACTGTTCCGCCTGTGCCAACACCTGCTACAAAAATATCAACTTCTCCGTCTGTATCTGCCCAAATTTCGGGACCTGTTGTCTCTCTGTGAGCCTTTGAATTAGCAGGGTTATCAAACTGAGCGGGGATAAAGCTGTTGGGGATTTCCTTTGCAAGCTCTTCAGCCTTTGCAATTGCTCCCTTCATGCCCTTAGCGCCTTCCGTAAGCACGATTTCAGCGCCGTATGCCTTTAAAATGTTTCTTCTTTCAACGCTCATGGTTTCAGGCATTGTAAGGATAATTCTAAGTCCCTTGGCTGCTGCGATTGAAGCAAGGCCGATACCTGTGTTTCCGCTTGTGGGCTCGATGATAACCGAATCAGGCTTTATCAATCCCTTCTTTTCCGCATCATCAATCATATAAAATGCTGCACGGTCCTTTACGCTTCCTGTGGGGTTAAAGTATTCAATCTTTACTACCACCTTTGCGTCAAGCTTAAGCTCTTTTTCAATATTTGAAACCTCCAATAAAGGTGTGTTACCGATGAGGTCTGTTGCTGATTTATATATCTTTGCCATGTCCGTTCTCCTTTTTTCTTAGCAATTTGTTTTCTATGCTCCTATCATATCCCCAAATCTAAAGTTTGAAAATTCGATAGATTGTATCGCCTGCGATAAAGAAAACTTATCGCCTATATTTCCATAAATTTCTGCAAGTTTTCAACATATGCCTTTCCGTATTTTGAAAGGTCGGCACCCTTTCTTACAATGTATCCGATTGTAAGGGGATCTTCTTCTTTAAGCTTAATGGACACAAGGCCGGGAAGCACCGCATTTTCGCCGGATAGCATGCCGGACCCCACGGAGTAACCGCCAAGAGTGGCCATAAGCTCCATAGTTGTAGCTCTGTCGTCTGACTTTATCATCTTTTTAAAGTCGTAGTCCGCCATGGCTTCTTCGTTTAAGTAGAAATTTGAATCGTTTGACTGGTCAAAAGAAATGCAAGGGTAATCCGATAGCTCCTCTATGGAAATCTCTTTTCTGTTTGCAAACTCATGATCTTTCCAAACGTATATGTAAGTTTCTCTTCTCATAAGGGGTGTAAATTCAAGCTGATACTCTTTGAATAGCTTCTTTAACACGCTCTCATTAGCTCCGGAGAAAGAAACTATTCCCACTTCACTCTTTAAGCTTCTGACATCTTCAAGCACATCGCGAGTCTTTGTTTCGTGAATCGAGAAAACGTACTTTTCACAATTTGCGCCCTTTATAACTTCCGTAAAAGCCTTTATGGCAAAGTTATAATGCTGAGTTGATACAGAAAATCTTTCTTTGTCCGCATTTCTTGATAGATACCTATCTTCCAATATTTCATACTGGCCGATTACTTTCTTTGCATACTCCATAAACTCTCTGCCCGCATCAGTCAAAGAAATTCCCTTATTGGTACGCTCAAATATCACTATTTCAAGTTCTTCTTCAAGTTCTTTAATGCTTGCGGAAAGGGCCGGCTGTGAAACAAAGAGTTT
>JAILCK010000341.1 GCA_024680435.1 Lachnospiraceae bacterium | reverse complement strand
AAACAGAGGTGAGGCAGAAAAGGTTTTGACTATCAAAGTCAACGCTCCTGAAGACCGCATTCTTCAATACCTTGAAAAGCAGGTTATTACAAAGGATAACGAATTTACCACACCTGCCCTTAAAGAAACCGTTAAGGATGCTTACGATAGACTCATTTCTCCCGCAATCGAGCGTGAAATTCGTTCGGAGCTTACAGAAAAAGCGGAAGACGGAGCCATCGAAGTATTCGGTAAAAACTTAACTCAGCTTTTAATGGCTCCTCCAATTGTTGGAAAGACAGTTCTTGGTTGGGACCCGGCATTTAGAACAGGATGTAAAATCTGCGTTGTAGACCCTACGGGAAAGGTGTTAACCACAACCGTTGTTTACCCCACAGAGCCTCAGAATAAAGTAGAAGAAACAAAAGACATAATAAAGAAGATTATAAAGAAGTACGGCGTTAACCTTATTTCCCTTGGTAACGGTACCGCATCGAGAGAATCAGAGCAGGTTATTGCGGAAATCATCAAAGAAATCGATGTGCCCGTTCAATACATTATCGTTAACGAGGCAGGCGCAAGCGTTTACTCAGCAAGTAAGCTTGCAACAGAAGAATTCCCCGATTTAAACGTAGGAGAGCGTTCTTCCGCATCAATGGCAAGAAGACTTCAGGATCCTTTGGCAGAGCTTGTTAAAATCGATCCTAAGTCAATCGGTGTGGGCCAGTATCAGCACGACTGCGACCAAAAGAAACTAAGCGAAGCCCTTTCAGGCGTTGTCGAAGACTGCGTTAATAAGGTAGGCGTTGACTTAAATACAGCATCAGCTCCTTTGCTTGAGTATATTTCCGGTATCACAAAGGTTATTGCCAAAAACATCGTTGAATACAGAGAAAAGAACGGAAGATTTACAAACAGAAATCAGCTTTTATCCGTTCCCAAGCTTGGCCCCAAAGCCTTTGAGCAGTGTGCAGGCTTTATGAGAATCACAGACGGAGATAACCCTCTTGATGCAACAAGTGTGCATCCCGAATCTTATGAAGCTGCAATGAAGCTTTTAGATAAGCTTTCTTTGACCATGGACGATATTAAAGAAAACTGGAAAAAGTCAGCTTCCGAAGCAAAAGCAAAGCCTTCTGTTGATAAGAAGCCAGAAAAGAAGAAAGAACAAAAGATTGTAATAAAGAACACAAACACTGCAATGGGCGCAGCCTTGGCAGCAGCTTTGGGTGGTTCTTTTGCTTACGCAGGAGATTCAAAGCCTGAAAAGAAGGAATCTAAACCTGTTTCTTCATCCTCAAGTTTATTATCTAAAATTAAGGATAAAGAAAAAACAGCAAAAGAGCTTGGAATCGGTGAAATCACCCTTGAAGATATCTTAAAAGAGCTTGATAAGCCCGCAAGAGACCCTCGTTCCGATATGCCTGCTCCCATTTTAAGAAGCGATGTCCTTGACTTAAAGGACTTAAAGCCCGGCATGATCTTAAAGGGTACAGTCAGAAACGTAATTGACTTTGGTGCATTTGTTGACATCGGAGTGCATCAGGACGGACTTGTGCATATTTCACGAATCACGGATAAGTACATAAAGCACCCTCTTGAGGCCCTTTCCGTAGGAGATATCGTGGATGTTAAGGTGCTTGACGTGGATGTTCAAAAGAAGAGAATTTCTCTTACAATGAGACTTGATGAAAAAGAACCCGTTAAAAAATAAACAAGTATTGTTAAAATTGTACTAGCGATATTAAAAATGTCCGATTTTTAGTAGCATATTTCTAAACTATAATGGCATTGTCGAAACATAAACGACAATGCCATTAATAATTTTATACAGGGAGGCTACTTTTATGAAAAAGAAGTTAGTATCAGTATTATTAGCATCAGCCATGGTATTATCTTTGGCTGCTTGTGGCGTTAAGGCGCCCGAAACACCCGCTAGCACAGCAGCTCCTGCAGCTAGCACAGAAGAAACAAAGACAGAAGAAGCTAAGACAGAAGAACCTGCCGAAGCTCCTGCAGAGGTTATCAAGCTTACAATGGCTGAAGTTAACCCTCTTGACACAATCGTTGGTATGACAGACCAGAAGTTCGTTGAAGAAGTTGAAGCTCTTTCAGGCGGTTCAATCAAAATTGACCTCCAGGCAGGCGGCGTTCTTGGTTCGGAAAACGACGTACTCGACACAATGTTAGGTGAAGGCGGCACAATCGATCTTTCTCGTATTTCCGCATTCGCATTAACACCTTACGGCGGAGAAAAGTCAAAGCTTTTATCTCTTCCTTACACATTTGTAAGCCGTGACCACTTCTGGAATTTTGCTACATCAGATCTTGCTCAGGAATTCTTACTTGAGCCCTCAGAAAACGGAAGCAAGGTTAGAGGCCTTTTCTACGGAGAAGAAGGTTTCCGTCACTTCTTTACAAGATCTGAAATCACAGACATCTCTTCTTTAAAGGGAATGAAGATCCGTGTTTCAAACGACCCTGTTATGAACGGTCTTGTTGAAGGTCTTGGCGCATCTGCAACAGTAGTAGCATTTGGTGAACTTTACCAGGCACTTCAGACAGGTGTGGTTGATGCAGCTGAACAGCCCATAGCTAACTACAAGGCAAACGGATTCCAGGAAGTTGCTCCTTACATGATTCTTGACGGACACACACTTGGTGCTATCCAGGTTATCATCACAGACGCTGCTTGGAACAAGCTTTCAGAAGAACAGCAGAACGTTCTTATCGAAGCAGGTAAGGTTGCTTCAGAATACAACCGTCAGATTTCAGAAGAAAAAGAAAACGAAGTTCTTGAAGCATTAAAGGCAGAAGGAACAACAATCATTGAAGTTACTGACGTTACACCTTGGCAGGAAGCTGTTAAGCCTGTAGTTGAAGAAAACACAAAGGGTCTTGAAGATTTATACCAGAAGATCGTTGATATGAAGTAATCCATATAATTTCTTATAAATAATAATGGAGAGGGCACGGGTCATAAAAAGCCCGTGCCTTCTTTGGAGAATAATACGTATGAAGAGTTTTTTTAATGTAGTTGATAAGATAAAACCCTTATATGATGTCACTTACCAAGTGATGCTTTTCTTATGTAAGATTTTTCTTGTTGCAGACATTTGTATAACCGGCATGAGCGTATTGGGAAGATATGTTTCTTTCGTTCCCGATCCTTCATGGAGTGAAGAAGTTGTTCTTACACTTATGGCTTACATGGCCGTTTTATCCGGTGCTCTTGCAATCAGAAAGAAAACACACATAAGAATGACTGCCTTGGACAGATATTTCCCCAAGGCTGTTATTAAGGTTTTAGATGTACTTGATGACGTGGCTGTATGCGCACTTGGCGTAGTTATGCTCGTTGTAGGATGGAAATATGCAAACACAATCGGAGCAAGAGGCTCTTATGTAAGCTTACCCAAGCTTTCAAGATTCTGGATGTATTTCCCCATTCCCGTTGCAGGTTTTGCAATGATTATTTTTGAACTTGAAGCCATTTATAACCATATAAAAGGCATTTTTATAAAGGAGGTAGATAAGTAATGGTAGTTAATCATGCAGCGATTGCAATATTGCTTATTAGCTTTCTTGTACTCATTTTATTAAGATTTAAAATCGCATATGCAGTAGCGATTTCATCAGTTTTATGTCTCCTTTACCAGGGACTTCCCCTTTCAACCGTTTGTCAGCAGATGGTAAAAGGTATCAGTTCATTCAGTTTGATGGCTGTTCCTTTCTTTATCACCATGGGATGTCTTATGGGATTTGGAGGAATATCCGAAAAGCTCATCGCTTTGGCGGATGCCTGTGTAGGTTGGATGACAGGCGGAATGGCGATGGTTAACATTGTTGCGTCATATTTCTTTGGCGGTATCTCCGGATCTGCGGCCGCTGATACCGCTTCCCTGGGAAGTATTTTGATTCCCATGATGGTTGAGCAAGGATATGACGACGACTTTTCAACAGCCGTTACCATTACATCATCATGTGAAGGACTTTTGGTTCCTCCCAGCCACAACATGGTAATTTACGCCATGAGTGCAGGCGGCGTTTCGGTTGGAAGCTTGTTCCTTGCAGGATATATTCCCGGAGCATTGCTTGCTTTATCACTTATGGTAGGTTCTTACATCATTTCAAAGAGAAGACACTATCCTAAGGGCGATAAGTTTAACTTTAAAAAGTTTATTAAACAGCTCGGCACATCATTCTGGGCCCTTGCTTCTGTAATCATCGTAGTTGTGGGCGTTGTAGGCGGTGTGTTCACTGCAACGGAATCTGCGGCTATCGCAGTATTCTACAGCCTTATCGTAAGTGTATACATTTACAAAGGCTTAACATGGAAGGGCGTTTGGCAGACACTTGAAAAGTGCGTTGATACACTTGCAATCGTGCTTATCCTTATTGCAACATCAAACGTATTCGGATATTGCTTAACCACACTCCATGTACCGGACCTTGCTGCAAACGCAATTATCGGACTTACAAGAAACCCTATTTTGATTGCTTTGCTTATTAACCTTATTTTACTTGTACTTGGATGTATCATGGATATGGCACCCATTATCCTTATTGCCACGCCTATTTTACTTCCTATTGCAAAATCAATCGGTATCGATCCCATTCAGTTTGGTATAATGATGATACTTAACTGTGGTATCGGACTTTTAACACCTCCTGTAGGCGCGGTATTGTTTATTGGCTCCGCAGTTGGTAAAGTAAAGATGGAGAAAGTTGTTAAGGCAACACTTCCTTTCTATCTTTGCATGATTGCGGTACTTATCTTGCTTACATTCATTCCTGAAATAAGCATGTTCTTACCGAATCTTATTATGAAATAACAGGAGACTATTATGGAATACACCTTTAAGTCGGATGTAAAGCCAAAGGATTTGTTTAAAATTGCTATGACAAGGATATATAAAAGCTATACGTGCGTTATAAACATTGTTTTCACCGTGGCTATGATTGCTCTGGCAATAAGATTTTTCAAAGATGCGGCGCCCTTCTTTAAAGGTTTGATAATTTTTGGTATAATAATGTTTCCCATCCTCCAGCCCCTTGCCATCTATTCAAGGAGCGTTAAGCAACTTGAAAATCTCCCTGCCCAAATGGACATCCATTTCGATGACAAGGGGATGGAAATTAATTGTGACGGTAAGTCGCAGTTTCTTCCCTGGAGTAAGATCACAAACGCCTTCAAGCAGTTAAATATGATTGTTATCATGTCTGACGATAAGCATGGTTACATGATTACGGACAGGGTGCTTCTAGATAAGAAAGACGAGTTTTTTGACTTTGTTTGTGATAAAATTAGAAAATAAGAATAAACAAAAGGAAGAGGTGGCATAGTTTGGCCACCTTTTACTGAATTATGGTAAAGAAAATCAAGTCATTTTGGGACAACTTAAAAATCAAAAATAAAATCGCTTTCTTTACGGGAAGCGTATTTATGATTATTCTTTTCTCCATCATCTTTGATGTTTGGGTGTTAAGGCTTTTTATGTTTGACTTTAATGACATTATGACCGATAACCTAAGGGGCGGTGAAATCGTGTCGGCTATAGACAAAGAAACCGATGCCTTCACCCAATATGTAAGAAGCCCCATGGGAGAGAGCGAGAGTGAACTTAAGGACTCGATGAAGAACTTAAAGTCAGCGCTTTCTTCACTTAACTTAGACTATAACCGCTTAAAGGACAACAGATTTTCTCAGCTGCAGTCTTTAAAGACCTGCTATAACGTTTATTGCGATTGTCGCGATGAAGTTTTATCCGGAGAATTAGCCGGAAAAGAATATGTTGATAAGCTTTACAGCGTTTACGATATGCAAAAGTATTTATACAGCTATGCAAAGAGATACGAAGAATCCACTTTGATAGAGGGTAACGAAAGATACAATGAAATCCTTCCCTGGCTCTTTACGATTCCTATTGTAACAATCGTTTTCTTTGTTATTTTGTTCTTTGCAGTTATGGAAATTTCAAGGGCCATGAAGAAATCATTCACAGAGCCCGTCCTTAAGCTTGCAAATGCCTCAAGAGAAATTGCGGCAAATAATTTCTATATAGATGATTTAAAGACGGACAGTAAAGATGAAATCGGTGAGCTTATTGTTGCTTTTAACAAAATGAAATATGCAACGGGCGAATACATAGATGCATTGGAAGAAAAAAGGCAGGCCCTTGATTCTCTTCACGCTAAGGAACTTGAGACACTTGAAGCGGAAAAGCAGCTTGATGCCATGAATCTTGAGCTTTTAAAGAACCAGATAAACCCTCATTTCTTATTTAACACACTTAACGTTATAGGCGGCATGGCAAACTTGGAAAGTGCCCCAACCACCGAAAAAATGGCGGTTGCTTTAAGTTCGATTTTTAGATACAACCTTAAAACTCAGGAAAAAGAAGTGCTTTTATCAAGAGAGCTTAAGGTGGCGGAAGATTACATGTATCTTCAAAAGATGCGTTTTGGAGACAGAGTTAAATATGAAGTTATGAGTGAAGTTGATGCGGATTCCGTTATGGTGCCCACCTTCACACTTCAGCCCCTTTTGGAAAATGCCATCATTCACGGGATTTCTCCAAAGATTTCAGGCGGCGAAATTAAAGTTATAATCAGAAGAGCAGACGATTTATTAAAGATAGAAGTTAAGGATACCGGTAAGGGCATAAGCCCCGAAGACTTAAAAGGCTTAAGAGACAGCCTCTATGGCAAAAGAAACCTTGGTATCGGCATAGGAATGGGAAACATTTACAGGCGCTTAAAAGCCATGTATCCCACTTCAGACATGGAAGTTGACAGCCGTTTGGGCGAAGGATCAACAATTACGCTTATTTTGCCATTTAAAGAAGGGTTAGAAGCAAGTAAGGAAGAAGCGTAAAGAGGAGAAGCAGCATGAAAAAGATTCTTATTGCAGATGATGAACCAATCGAAAGACAGGTAGTGTGTAAGAAAGTTACATCAGCTTACGGTTCGGAAGTCGAAGTACATATGGCGGCAAACGGCCTTGAAGCGGTTGAAATATTTAACGATAAAAGATGCGATGTGGTGATTTTGGACATTGCGATGCCCGGGATGAACGGGATAGAAGCCGCAAGTCTTATAAGAAAGCAGGCACCCCTTTGCCCCATCATTTTCCTTACCGCATTTGATGACTTTAATTATGCCAAAAAGGCAATCGAAATAAAGGCCCTTGATTATTTGCTTAAGCCTACCACCGATGAAGACCTTTTTGCCACTATTGAAGAGGCTTTCAGCATTTGTGACTCAATCGGTCAACAAGAAGAATTAAAGGAAGAAGAAGCTCCCAAGAGAGAAGAAATCAATTGGGAAGAGAAAGAAATAGACACATCCGAAGCCAAAACTTCCGAAATGGTAAGAGTGGTTAAAAAGTATTTGGAAGAGCACTTCCAAGAAGACATTTCTTTACAGGATGTAGCGGATGTTTTGGGCTATTCCGATGTTTACTTTTGTAAAATATTTAAGCAGGCCTTCGGGAAGAGCTTTATCGTATACTTAAATGAAATGCGCATAGCAAAGGCCAAAGAAGCCCTTGCAAATCCCTTTATAAATATAAAGGATGTAAGTGCAAAGGCAGGTTACAGAGAGCAAAACTATTTTGCCAGAGTATTTAAGAGAATGACAGGTAAAACACCTACGGAATACAGAAACGACTGTTTAAAACAGAGGCCTTCAAATGACTAGGAAAAGTAAGATTATTTTATTAAGTTCATTAGCCTTTCTTGTGTTTGCAAGCGTATTAACTATCGCTTTAATTAAGTTAAACAAAAAAAGCGAAGTGGTGCCCGAATATGTTTTTTTGTACGCAGAAAACCAGACAAAAGACTATCCCACCACTTTGGGCGGACAATACTTTGCGGACCTTGTGTATGAAAGAACCGGCGGTAAAATTAAGATATTGATTAAGTACGAATCGGAAATGGGGTCTGAAGGCGAAGCAATCGACCAGGTAAAGTACGGTGGCGTTGCATTCGCACGAGTTTCTTTGTCCCAGCTTGCAGAAAAAATCCCTGATATGACCCTTCTGATGCTTCCGTACATGTATGACGATTCAGCTCATATGTGGAGAGTGCTTGAAGGTGAAATCGGAGATGAATTCTTACAAAAAGCCGATGAATACGACCTTGTGGGGCTTTCATGGTATGATGCGGGCGCCAGAAACTTCTATAGCTCAAGCGCACCCATCAGACGATTGGAAGATTTGCAAGGAATGACAATCCGTGCCCAGGAATCGGAAATTATGTCAGACATGGTGTCTGCCCTTGGAGCAAATCCCGTAAAGGTGGTTTATTCGGAAGTTTATTCAGCAATAGAGACAGGACTGGTTGACGGTGCGGAAAACAACTGGCCTTCCTATGAATCTATGAAGCACTATAAAGTGGCCAAATACTATACCGTAGACGAGCACGCAAGAGTCCCCGAAATGCAGATTTGCTCAAAGGCAGTCTGGGATTCTTTAAGCGATGAATACAAAGAAATTATTTCTGAATGCGCCAAGGAATCGGCAGTTTATGAAAGAAAGCTTTGGAAAGAAAGAGAAGAAAGCTCAAAGCAGATTGCCGTTGAAAACGGAACAGAAGTTATAGAATTATCAACGGAAGAAAAGAGACGTTTCAGAGCCGCGATGACCGAACTTTATGAAAAGTATGCCGGGGACAATCTTTCTTTGGTTCAAAAAATAATTGACTATTAAAAGGGTCGGGAAGAAATTCCCGACTTTTTAATTTTTTTCTTTACAACGGATAGATAAATGATTATTATAAATGCGTAAATAAAATAAATCTTCGGGGTTGGGTGCAATTCCCTACCGGCGGTATAGTCCGCGACCCAAGGAAACTTGGCTGATTTGGTGAAATTCCAAAACCGACGGTAAAGTCCGGATGAAAGAAGAAAGAATACGTTTATTTTCGTGCCCTGAATTTTCGTTCAGGGCATTTTCTTTCTTTTTTACTAATTAAATTTTAGGAGGAAAAGAAAATGAAAAAAAATCAAATTACCCCCAGGTACATTGCCGTTATCGCTATGTTTACGGCTTTGTCATTTATTTCTGTAGTGATCTCAAAGGTCATTCCCAACGTAGCAGGCTTTTTAAGCTATGAGCCAAAGGACGCAGTCATTGCCATTGCAGGCTTTGTCTTCGGACCTGTATCAAGCGTACTTATTTCCGTATTGGTTTCTTTGATTGAAATGTTCACAATCAGCTCAACGGGAATCTACGGATTTATCATGAATGTTATCGCAACCCTTGCATTCGTGCTTCCCCCCACAATCATGTACAAAAAGAAAAGAACCCAGGGATGCGCCATCGCAGGCCTTGCAATCGGTGTTGTGTGCATGACGGTTGTAATGCTTTTATGGAACTACATCATCACTCCTTTATACATGAAAGTAGACAGAAGCGTGGTTGTAGGAATGATGCTTCCCATATTCTTGCCCTTTAACTTAATTAAAGGCGGCATCAACGCAGGCATCACCCTTGTCTTATATAAGCCCATTGTTAACGCATTAAGAGGCGCTAAGCTTGTTGAGTACTCTGACGCAGAGCACTCAAAGGGCAAATTCAGCCTCGGCTTTTTCTTAATCTCACTTTTGATTTTAGTAACTTTCGTGCTTGCTTTCCTTGCGTTAATTGATGTAATTTAAGGTAAGAGAAACACGAAAAGGAACGTAGATATGGATTTGAAACTGCCTTTAACACTAAAAGGAAAGGTTACTCACGGTAATAAGCTTGGAAGTACGGTAGATATCCCTACCGCAAACATTCCGATTGAAGATAAAGAGGTTTTACAGGATTTACAATATGGCGTCTATTTTTCCGAAGTTTTTATAGACGGTAAGCCTTATAAAGCAGTAACAAACGTCGGCATTAAGCCTACCGTAAACAACACAGGCTCAGTAAATGCCGAAAGCTTTATTTTTGATTTTACCGGTGATATCTACGAAAAAAACATTGAAGTTACACTTTTAAAGTTTTCAAGGCCCGAGCGAAAGTTTTCTTCATTTGAAGAATTATCTTTTCAAATGAAACAAGACTTAGAAAACGCCAAAGCCTACCATAAATAATCCAGTCCCCGAGACGTGCCTCTCGGGGACATTTTTTGTGCGGCGCATTGTCCCAATACGAATTCTACTCCATTTTGGGAGCAATCCTGTGGCATCGCCGCAGTGTTATGTCAACCGAACGGGCCAATACAGAATCCATGCTATTTTGGGAGTAAATTGAGCCTATTTTAGCTGTGTTATGTTAACTTACTGGGCCAATAAGAAATCTATGCCAAATTGGGAGCAGAAAATGCCATTTTCTACTCCCAATTTCGAATCTTTTTTGCATTGGCCCAAACAATAGAGAAATCGCAGGGTTTTTCCGTAAAATTACTCCCAATTTCGATTATTTTTTTTATTGGCCCAGCGAGAGCGTGTCGAAAAACATTATATAATCCCACACCCCGATTAAAAAACGAAAAGCGCTTGCTACTTGCACGAAGAGTAATTATACTTGCAACCACAGGAGAAAAAATATACAATTTAACTATCTATGAAAATCGAAACATTTAGTGCTAAAGAAACATTTGAATTAGGAAAAAGTATTGGTGAAAAGGCACTTCCCGGAAGCGTGTATACCCTTATCGGGGACCTTGGCGTGGGCAAAACCGTGTTTACCCAGGGAGTGGCGGAAGGCCTTGGAATAACGGAGCCTGTTAACAGTCCTACATTTACCATTGTGCAGGTTTATGATGAAGGGAGACTTCCCTTCTATCATTTTGATGTGTATAGAATCGGCGATGAATCCGAGATGGATGAAATCGGATACGAAGAGTACTTTTACGGAGACGGCGTTTGCTTTATTGAGTGGGCCGATCTTATAAAGGGAATCATTCCTAAGAAGCATACAAGAATTGAAATAAAGAAAGACCTTCAAAAAGGCTTTGACTATAGAGAGATAGAAATTACGGAGTTTGAATAATGAAGATAATCGGAATGGATTCTTCGGGGCTTACGGCTTCCGTTGCAATCGTTGAAGATGATAAACTTACAGCCGTTTATTCGGTTAATTATAAAAAGACCCATTCGCAGACACTTGTGCCCATGCTTGATGAAATAGCAAAGATGACGGAACTTGACTTAACTACGGTTGATGCTATTGCAATCGCAAAAGGCCCCGGTTCTTTTACAGGATTAAGAATAGGAAGTGCCACTGCTAAAGGACTTGGCCTTGCTCTTTCAATCCCTATTGTGGAAGTGCCCACAACAGATGCACTTGCGTATAACTATTTTGGAACGGACAGGCTTATCTGCCCCATTATGGATGCAAGAAGAGAACAGGTTTATACAGGCCTTTATGAATTTAAAAATGATGAGCTTAGTGTGTTAAAAGAAGCTACTGCGGAACCCATTGAAGAAACCGTTGAAAGAGTTAACTCCTACGGAAGGCATGTTATTTTCCTTGGGGACGGAGTAAGCGTATTTAAAGAAAAGATTCTTTCTTTAATAAAGGTTCCGGTAACCTTTTCCGATGCCGCAAAGCGTATGCAGAGCGCTGCGAGCGTAGCAACACTTGGCCTTAAGCTTTTTAAAGAAGGAAAGGCAATTCCCGCAAGCGAGCACGTACCCGATTATTTAAGACTTTCTCAGGCTGAAAGAGAAAAGGCCGAAAAAGAAAACGGTGGCAAAGATGAAGCTTGAAACCAAAAAGTTGGAGCCTTCTGATTTAGACAGAGTGTGTGAGATCGAAGAAGCTTCTTTTTCCATGCCATGGAAAAGGGAAGACTTTGAAGATTTAATTGAAAGAACCGAAGCAAACTACCTGGTGATTTTGGTTGACGATTATTTAATCGGAACGGCAGGATATACATATAACGGATTTGAAGGGTACGTAAATAACGTGGCCATCGATCCTTCATACAGAGGAAAGGGCTATTCCAAAGTCTTGATGGAGGCTTTGATTGAGGATGGTCTAAAGAAAGGCGTTAAGGAATTTACTTTGGAAGTAAGGGTTTCAAATCTTCCCGCCAACCGACTTTATGAAAGCCTTGGCTTTGTAAGCGAAGGAATAAGAAAAAATTTTTACGAAAAGCCCACAGAAGATGCAAATGTAATGTGGCTTAGAAAATGAGGTAACAGATGTTAGAAGTTGCACTCCTTGGTACGGGCGGTATGATGCCGCTTCCGCGCAGGTGGCTTACGTCACTTATGGCGCGCTACAACGGAAGCAATATATTGATAGACTGCGGTGAAGGCACCCAGATTGCTTTAAAAGAACAGGGCTGGAGCCCTAAACCGATTGATGTAATGTGCTTTACACATTTCCATGCGGACCACATTTCGGGACTGCCCGGAATGCTTCTTACAATGGGAAATGCGGACAGAACAGAGCCTGTTGTAATGATTGGGCCAAAAGGCCTTACAAAAGTGGTGCCTGCCTTAAGATGCGTGGCGCCGGAACTTCCTTTTGATATATCTTTAATCGAAATACAGGGAAATTTCCAATCGTTTGACATGGGAGGCTATTCTATCGAAGCCTTCAGAGTTAATCACAATGTCATTTGCTACGGATATAATATAGTTGTAAAAAGACAGCCTGCCTTTGACCCCGTAAGAGCCAAGGAAGCGGGAATTCCTCTAAAGTTTTGGAACCCTTTGCAAAAAGGAAACACCTGCGAAGAGGATGGTAAGATTTATACTCCCGACATGGTTTTGGGTGCAGAAAGAAAAGGCCTTAAAGTTACATATTGTACCGATTCACGTCCTACGGATTTTATTGTTGAAAATGCAAAAGACGCGGATTTGTTTATTTGCGAAGGAATGTATGCAGAGGCTGATAAAATCGAAAAGGCCAAAGAACATAAGCACATGACATTTTCAGAAGCTGCCACAATGGCAAAGGATGCAAATGTTAAAGAGCTTTGGCTTACCCACTATTCGCCTTCGCTTACAAGGCCAAAGGATTTTGAAAAAGAAGCCACATCGATTTTTGCAAACACTGTTATAAGCAAGGATGGACAGACTACCGATATAATGTTTGAAGACTAATCATACATGGGGATAACCGATTGATGAAAAAAGACAGGGGACTTAAAAGCGTTATACTGATTTTCTTTTTGGCTGTACTTGCGGTAGGGCTTTATTACAGATT
The DNA here is from genome assembly GCA_024680435.1 of Lachnospiraceae bacterium. Lineage (GTDB taxonomy): Bacteria > Bacillota > Clostridia > Lachnospirales > Lachnospiraceae > UBA1258. The sequence goes on along the minus strand of JAILCK010000341.1, from coordinate 2,816 downwards.
GTCAAATAAGAGTGTCGGAAAGAGCGAAGAGGAGGTTCCCGTAAAGGTAACCGAGATTCAAAGAGTACTTTCAAGAAACCTTACCACATCATATCCTCCCACTCCCAAGGAAGTGGTTAAGTATTTTAGCGAAATAACTCAGTGCTTTTATAATGAAAAAATTGAATCCGATGAAGAGCTTGAAAAACTTGCGGATCAGATGCTTCTTTTGTATGATACTGAGTTGGTCAATTATAAAACTCACGACGATTATATGGTCGACCTTAAGTCCGATATTGCATTTTACAATGCAAACGGCTACACTATATCAAGTTTCGCACCAAGTGCCAGCACCGACGTTGAAACCTTTGAAGAAGACGGATTCGAATGGGCAAGGCTTTGGTGTATGTACACTATAAAGAGCGGCAAATATTACAAACAATTAAACGAAGTCTTTATATTAAGAAAGGATGAAAACAGCCATTGGAAGATTTATGGCTGGGAAGAAGTTGATGGATGATAAATTAATACTCGCCATCGAGAGTTCTTGTGATGAGACTGCGGCAGCGGTTGTAAAGAACGGAAGAGACGTTTTATCAAATATAATATCTTCGCAGATAGACCTTCACACACTCTACGGAGGGGTGGTGCCGGAGATAGCATCAAGAAAACACACCGAGCAGATCAATCAGGTTGTGGAGGAAGCACTTAAAGAAGCAAAGGTATCCTTAAAAGATATCGATGCAATAGCAGTTACCTATGGCCCCGGACTCGTAGGGGCTCTTTTAGTGGGCGTATCAATGGCCAAGGCCTTAAGCTTTGCCACAAAGATTCCTTTGGTGGGGGTACACCACATAGAAGGACATATAAGCGCAAACTATATTGAAAACAAAGACTTGGAACCTCCCTTTGTGTGCCTGGTGGTTTCGGGCGGTCACTCTCACTTAGTAAGAGTGCTTGATTACGGAAAATACGAAATCCTTGGAAGAACAAGAGATGACGCTGCGGGAGAAGCCTTTGATAAAGTGGCAAGAGCAATAGGCTTAGGATACCCGGGTGGACCTAAAATCGATAAGGTTTCTTATAAAGGAAATCCCGATGCCATTAAGTTTCCAAGAGCCAAGGTAGAAGGATCTGTATACGACTTTTCTTTCAGCGGACTTAAATCCGCGGTTTTAAACTACTTAAATCAGTGCGAAATGAAGAATGAGCCCATAGTCCAAGAGGACGTAGCGGCATCCTTCCAAAAAGCGGTTGTTGATGTGCTTGTGGAGCACTCAATGACGGCCATAAAAGAATTTAACGTAGATAAGTTTGCGATTGCGGGAGGCGTTGCCTCAAACTCTCATTTAAGAGATGCTTTGGAAAAGGCCTGCAAAGAGGCAGGGGTTTCTTTTTACAAACCATCCCCCATACTTTGCACAGACAACGCAGCAATGATAGGCGCTGCCGGATACTACGAATTTATAAACGGTAACGTAAGCGGGTACGACTTAAACGCCATACCCAATTTAAGACTTGGAGAAAGATAATGAGACACGTAGGCATTTTGCTTTCTGCGGGAAAAGGAAAAAGAATGGGGACAGACACTCCCAAACAGTACATGGACTTGCTTGGCAAGCCCGTGATTTACTATAGCCTTAAAACCATGCAGGAAAGCTTTCTTTCCGAGATTATAATGGTGGTTTCAAAAGATGACATCGATTATGTGAAGAAAGAAATTGTCGATAATTATTCCTTTAATAAAGTAACGAAAATTGTGGCAGGCGGAGCAGAAAGAAGCGATTCTGTTTATTTGGGACTAAAGGAAATTGAAAACCCGTCCGATGTATATGTGTACATCCATGACGGTGCGCGCCCGATGCTTACACGCGAGCACGTGCTCAATTTAAAAGAAGATGTAGAGTGCTTCGGCACCGCCGTTTTGGGCGTTACTTCAAAAGACACTGTTAAGCTTATAGATGAAGACGGATTTGTAAGAGCTACTCCGAAGAGAGACTACGTTGTGAACGTGCAGACCCCTCAGGTCTTTGTGGCATCTGATATTTTAAATGCATACGAAGCCTTTTTAAAAGACGAAGGGGCTTTTGTTACGGACGATGCATCTGTAATGGAGTGCTACGGAAATCTTCCTGTTCATATTACAAAGGGAAGTTATACCAATATAAAGCTCACTACTCCCGAGGATTTTTTGATTGCTGAAAAGCTTATTAAAGAAGTTTAAAATTACGAAGATTTTTTTTGAATTTCTTGTTGACACAAAGCGGTGTTTTTGTTAGTATATTCCTTGCGCGAAATCAAGTCGATTCGCGAGGCTATATATATAAGAAATAAGTTATGGAGAGGTATCGAAGCGGTCATAACGAGGCGGTCTTGAAAACCGTTTGTCCGAAAGGGCACATGGGTTCGAATCCCATCCTCTCCGCTCGGCATTTTGAATATCGTAAGAATTCAAGCTTTTGGAGAAGTACTCAAGAGGTTGAAGAGACACCCCTGGAAAGGGTGCAGGTCGTTAATAGCGGCGCGAGGGTTCAAATCCCTCCTTCTCCGTTTGGTACAGATCCGTACCGAAAATCGGTCAAAAATCTTTTTAAAAAATCTTTTAAAAAGTGCTTGACTCCCACGAGAAAAGATGTTAACATTTCATCTCGTGTGGCGAACATGAAAGTGCTTCAAACACTTGATTTTAAGCCATTTGAACATTGACAATCGAACAACAATGCAACCCTGAAAATCTTTGAGAATTTCAGAGAGTCTGAAAGAACAGACTAAAAACAAACTACCCAAGAAACAGTAAACGGGAAAGATTAGCCAAAGTTAATCTTGAACAGAACAAA
>JAILCK010000325.1 GCA_024680435.1 Lachnospiraceae bacterium | reverse complement strand
CACCATTATGGCAGGTATCATTTTGATACTCATGGGTCTTTTTAGATTAGGAACCTTAATTAAGTTTATTCCATTCAGTATCACAACCGGTTTTACAGCCGGTATCGCGGTTACACTTTTAATAGGTCAGTTAAAGGATTTATTCGGTCTTTCAATAGTGTCCGAGCATCCCTTAATCGAAACCGTGGATAAGCTTAAATATGACATTCTTTTTATCAACACTTTTAACATTCAGGCATTTTTGGTTGGTGTAGTAAGCTTAGCCATCTTAATCCTATGGCCCCTTGTGTTTAAGAAAGGTTTTCTTTCAAAGATTCCGCCTTCATTAATTGCGGTAATCGTAAGCATCTTTATGGTGCTTGGGCTTAGCATGAACGTAAACACAATCGGAGACCTTTATACAATCCCCACAGGATTACCTAAGTTTAGCGCTCCTCATTTTAGCTTTTCTCAGATAAAAGAGCTATTACCCGATGCATTTACAATTGCTGTTTTGGCTGCTATTGAATCACTTCTTTCATGCGTAGTATCCGATTCAATGATTAACTCTCGTCACAATTCAAACATGGAACTTGTGGCTCAGGGTACAGGAAACATTGCTTCTGTATTGTTCGGAGGAATCCCTGCTACAGGCGCTATTGCAAGAACAGCAGCTAACATTAAAAACGGCGGACGCACACCCATTGCTTCAATGGTGCATGCTTTAACACTTTTGCTAGTCCTTGTAGTGCTTATGCCTTACGCTTCACTTATTCCCATGCCCACAATCGCAGCAATATTAATTATGGTTGCATACAACATGAGCGGATGGAAAACCTTTGTTAACATGTGTAAGACAGCTCCTAAGTCAGATATTATCGTGCTTATTACAACCTTTGTTTTAACTGTTGTATTTGACCTTGTTGTTGCAATCGAAGTCGGCATGGTTATTACTCTTGTTTTGTTTGTAAAGAGAATGAGCGATGAAACCTTGGTAAAGGGCTGGAAACTTGTGGAAGATGAAAACGATCCCGATTCCATCACCTTAAGAAAGGTTCCTAAGGACACAATGGTTTACGAAATTTCAGGACCTATGTTCTTTGGCGCTGCAGATAAGATTTTAGGTATCACGGTAGAAGATAAGATGGAAAACCTCATTTTAAGAATGAGAAGTGTTAACGCAGTCGATGCCACCGCACTTAACTCGCTTTCAACATTGGCTAAGAACTGTAAGAAAAATAACGTTCGTTTGATTTTCTCTCACGTAAATGAACAGCCTTTGCAGGCCATGAAAAAGAGCGGACTCTTTAGTGAAGTTGGCGAAGAAAACTTCTGTGTTCATATCGATGACGCTTTAAAGAGAGCCGAAGAAGCTTAAAAATAATCAGACTTAAAACTCGCAGTTAATCTGCGAGTTTTTTTTGTTGACTTTTTTTAGTAACCTGTTTTATACTAAAACAAACGTTTTAAAACACGTGTTTTAGAAAGGAAGTATATGCCTCAAAAAGCAAAGTTTTCAAAAGAAGAGATTGTAGAAGCCGGTATTAAAATACTTAGAAAAGACGGGCCTGAGGCTGTTACCGCAAGAGCCATAGGCGATATGTTAAACAGTTCCGCAAGGCCGATTTTCACTGTGTTTGAAAGCATGGGTGAAGTCCTTGAAGGGATTAAAGAAAGGGCCATGGGTATTTACACAGAGTATGTAAATAAAGGCTTATCAAAAGAAAAAGCCTTTAAAGGCGTCGGTGAAGAATACATACGCTTTTCAAAAGAGGAGCCAAAGCTCTTTCAGTTTCTTTTTATGAACAAGGTTGAAAAGACCTATGATATTTCGAATATTCTGCCGGGGATAGACGATAACTACGAAAAAATCTTAAAGTCCATCACGGATGAATATCCGGTAAAGAAGGAGGACGCGCTTTCTTTGTACAAACACCTATGGGTTTATTCTCACGGAATAGCCACTTTAATCGCATCCGGAATGTGTGATTTTTCAGACGGCGAAATAGGAGACATGTTAACTGAGGTATTTAAAGCAATTCTGATTGAAAAAATAAAGGGGAGATAGAAATGATAGAAGTAAAGGAATTAACCAAGTATTACGGTGACAAAGAAGGAAGATTTAAGGCCTTGGACAATGTATCGGTTTCCGTTAAAGACGGAGAGTTCATTGTTATACTGGGAGCTTCGGGATCGGGAAAGTCCACGTTTTTAAATGTGATTTCGGGGCTTGAAACAATTGATGCAGGCTCTGTTAGTTTTGACGGTCATGAGCTTTCAAAAATGAGCGAGAAGGAGCTAACAAAGTTTAGAAAGGATAATACCGCATATATTTTTCAACAGTATTATCTTCTTCCTCATTTAAACGTTGAAAAGAACGTTAGAATGGGCGCAGATTTGGCGGGCACAAAAGATTTTTCTTCTTACATCGAAGCCGTAGGGCTAAAGGAAAAGGCTAAAAAGTTTCCTTCTCAATTAAGCGGAGGAGAGCAGCAAAGAGTAGCAATCGCAAGAGCTTTGGCAAAAAAGCCCAAGGTTTTGTTTTTGGACGAGCCAACAGGTGCTTTGGATGAAAAGACCGGAAGAGCGGTGCTAGACTACATTATTAAGCTTAAAGATAAGCTCAACTTTACTATGATTATGGTTACTCACAACGAAAATATCGCACAAACCGCTGACAGAATTATAAAGATGAACAGCGGAAAAATCGTAGACGTTTCTGAAAATACCGATAAAAAAGACGCTTACGAGATTGGATGGTGATTGTATGGTTGTAAGTATAAAAGATACAAGCAAAATGCTTGGAGTATCCATAATGACATTTTGCGCCGTTGTGGTTTGTAATCTTTTTTTAAATTTCTATATTGATTTAAAAGAAATTAAAGATACGGTCACGGATCCGTTTGCGGTAAGCATGTATGAAGCCCAGGTTATGACTTCAAAAGTAGTGTGTTCTTTGGCAGGAGGTTGCCTGGCACTAGCAACAATCGTTTTGCTTTTTTTCTACATTAAGCATTACATCGATTCTCATTCCAAAGAAATCGGAATTTTAAAAGCTTTGGGATATTCGGATTTAAAGATTTCAAAGAGTTTTTCATTGTTTTCTTTAAGTGTTTTTATAGGTTGCCTTTTGGGATTTGGATTTTCATTTGTCCTTATGAGAAAGTTTTACGAGCTTCAAAATGCGGGGCATTACTGGGAAGATATTAAGATTGGATATCATCCCGAATTGTTTCTTTTATTAGTAATAGTACCCACGATTCTTTATGCTTTGTTTGCTTGCGTATACAGCCTTTCTAAGCTAAATCGCCCTTGTATAAATCTTTTAAAGGGAATAGTTAAGGTAAAAGAAAAAGAAAGAGATTCAAAGGACAAAAAAGACTTTGTAAGTGAAATGAGGTCATCTGTATTAAAAAGCAAAAAGACTTTGGTTTTCTTTATAGCCTTCTCCGCATATTGCTTTTCATCAATGATACAGATGTCTGCCCATATGGACGAGCTTGCAAGCGACTTTATGGGGATGATGATTCTTTCAATTGGAATAGTGCTTGCATTTACCACTTTTTATATTTCTGTTTCCAGTGTTTTGTTTTCAAACAATAAAAACATTGCCATGATGAGAGTGTTTGGATACAGTGCGTCGGATTGTAAGAGAGCGGTTTTGGACGGATACAGAGTGGCGGCTTATATAGGCTTCGCGGTAGGCTCGCTATATCAGTACTATTTACTTAAAATCATGGTTGAAATAGTGTTTAAAGACATAGCAGATGTGCCTGAGTATAACTTTGATTTTAAAGTCTTTTTTATTACATTGGCCGTATTTATACTTCTTTATGAAGGCACCATGCTTTTGTACTTAAAGAAAATAAAGAATTTTTCATTAAAAGAAATTATGCTTGAATAACAAAAAGCTCCAAGCGGTTTTGCCGCTTGGAGCTTTTTAATGAGAAAAGGGAATCTTTATGCAATTGCAATGTACTTAGATTCGGGAATCTTAGGCTGAGCTTCTTTCTTAGGAACGAAGATGTTAAGAACACCGTCTTCAAATTTAGCTTTGATATCTTCTTCTGTAACTTCTTCACCCACATAGAAGCTTCTTGATGAAGTGCCGATGTAACGTTCACGTCTTAAGTAGTGGCTCTTCTTGTCTTCCTTGGTTTCTTTCTTTACATTAGCTGAAACTGTTAAGTAACCTTCCTTAAGTTCAAGAGAGAGATCTTCCTTTTTATAACCGGGAAGTTCAATCTCAAGATCGAATCCGTCATCAAGTTCCTTAACATCGGTTTTCATTATTGTGGCATTGTAAAAATTCTTGGAAACTACGGGTCTTGAAAAATCATCAAAAAATTCATCAAATAAACTGGGCATCAACATAATAACTACCTCCTTAATATAAATAGCGGAATCAAACCGTTGTGATTAATTTTTATTGTCTCGAGGTTTCTTTCTTTCCTCTTGACATCTTCGTTATAAACCCATTATTAGCACTCGTCAATAGAGAGTGCTAATAATTTATGAATTGTTTATACATTTTATTTTTTTGAAATAAAAAACTGAAAAATTCCCTTATTTAGGCTTTCTCTTGATGTTTTGAAGCCAAAATAATAACATTTAGCTATGGAAAAAATCCCTTATTATTCACTGAATCAATATTTAAAGAAAAAGTTTGGCTGTAAGGTTTTAAAGGTTTCTTTGGACGCAGGATGCACATGCCCAAACAGAGACGGAAAGCTTGACACAAGGGGCTGCATCTTTTGTTCAAAAGGAGGCTCGGGCGACTTTGCAGGAGACAGGCGTCTTTCAATAAAAGAGCAATTACGCCTTGGAAAAGAGTTTATTAAAGCTAAAAATCCAAAGCACGAAGAGGTTAAGTACATAGCCTATTTTCAGGCCTTCACAAACACATACGGTCCGATTGATAAACTTAGAAATAAGTTTTTGGATGCAATAAACGACCCTGAGGTTTGTGTTCTTTCTATAGCCACAAGGCCCGATTGCCTTCAAAAGGAAGTGCTTTCGCTACTTGATGATTTAAACAAGATTAAACCTGTCTGGGTGGAGCTTGGGCTTCAAACCATAAAGCCTGAGAGCATAGAGTATATTAGGCGCGGATACCCTAACGAAGTTTATGATAAAGCGGTAAATGATTTGACTGATCTTGGAATAGAGGTTATAACCCACGTAATATTAGGACTTCCTAATGAAACAAAGGAAGATATGATAAATACCGTTAAGTACGTAGGTGCGTCAGGTTCTAAAGGCATTAAATTACAGCTTCTTCATGTGCTAAAAGAAACCGATTTATATGATGATTATAAAAATGGTTTCTTTGAAACCTTATCAATGGATGAGTATATAGATATAGTTGTTGATGCAATAAAGGCGCTTCCTAAAGATATGGTGATTCACAGGCTAACGGGAGACGGAGATAAAAAAATATTGGTTTCTCCTATGTGGAGTGCCAACAAAAAGGCTGTATTAAACGTTCTTTCAAGGCGCTTAATACAAAGGGGGACAGAAGATTAACTTCGTGGTAAAATAAGTAGATATTAAAAGAGGAGAGTAAAGGGAGAATGACTGTTAAAAAGTATATGCTTGAAAACTTCACTGAAGTTTTGCATACAACGCTTAATCCGGAAGGCCCCGGAGTAGTGAGAATTCACCTTATTCCGCCAAAGATAGACGACGGAAAAATTGCAGCCAGTGTAGCCATTATAAACGGCCAGGATATCATTCCCGTTAATGTATCCTGGAGCATTTTACTGGCTGAATTAATTAAAGAAATCAATAAGTATCACGGAAAAGAAGTAAGTGATGAGGATGTTAGTAACATTCTTAACGAAACCTGCAAAGCGGTAAGAAAGGTGTTTCCATTAGTGTCTAAAAAGCGTTTTAAAAAGGACATCGAAACCATGATGACCACTTTTAAGCAGGTAGCTTACGGTGAAGAAGTGTCTGAAGAAATCGGCTATATGAACATAGGCGATTATGCAGAGTATATGAAGGCGCCTCACCGCATGGATTTAATGGTAAGCGCCATGGAAAAGTGCGGTAAGTGGAATTGTAACCAGGCTTGCGTTCATTGCTATGCGGCAGGCCAGACAAATTCGGCAGAAGATGAGCTTGATACGGATACCTGGCTTAAAATACTTGATAAATTAAGAAGTATTGGTGTAACTCAGGTTACATTTACAGGGGGAGAGCCCACCATGAGAGATGATTTGTTTACCCTTATTTCTCATGCAAAGTGGTTTGTATCCCGTCTTAACACAAACGGAATCAAACTTACAAAGGAATATTGTGAAAATCTTAGAAAGAGTGAGCTTGACAGTTTGCAGATTACTTTCTATTCAAGTGAACCTGAAATTCACAACAAGTTAGTGGGAGCAGATAAGTTTGAAGAAACCCTTTGCGGCATCAAAAATGCCTTGGAGGCAGGCTTAAATGTAAGTATCAACACTCCTCTTTGCACTCTTAACAAAGACTACGTTAAGACCCTTGAATTACTTCACGGCTTAGGGGTTTCTTATGTTACATGTTCAGGCCTTATCACAACCGGTAATGCTTTATCCGAAAAATCAGAATCTCTTCAGTTATCAACTGAAGAAATTAAAAAGATTTTGGCAGATGCTGCCGATTACGCATATGATAACGACATGGAAATAAGCTTCACGTCTCCCGGTTGGATAGAAGAAGAGTTCTTTGAGGCCCATGCCTTATCAACTCCCAATTGCGGAGCTTGCTTAAGCAATATGGCCCTTACTCCCGGCGGAAACGTTGTTCCTTGTCAAAGCTGGCTTTCTTCTGATGTGCTTGGCAATTTCTTAAATGATGATTGGGATACAATCTGGAACAGCGATGCTTGTAAGAAGAGACGTGATTATTCAAGCCTAATGCTTGGAAGATGTCCTTTAAGGAGGGAAAAGAAATGATTAAAAGATTAAAGTATTTCTTTGCCCTGCTTGTATTGGTGATTTCACTTATCCCTGCAAGTAAGTCATATGCAAAGCCTTTAGATGAAATATTGGATTATGAAATTACAATTTCAGTAAACGAAGATGCCACACTTGAAATGCTTTATCACATCAAGTGGAAGGTTCTTGATTCGGATTCCGAAGGGCCTCTTACTTGGGTAAAGATAGGTATTCCAAACAATAATTGCATTTTTATAGACCCCGTATCAAATAACATCGATCATGCCGGCAAGATGACGGAAAACAACAAAACTTATGCGCGTATAGATTTTGATAAAAAGTATTATGCGGATGATGTTTGCGACTTTGAGTTTCGTTTAACTCAGGACTACATGTATGAAATGAACATCTTAAAAGAAGGGGAGACGGTTTATTACTTTATTCCCGGATGGTTTGACGATATAGCGGTTGATAACATCACCGTTAAATGGAATACAGACAAGGTTCTTTCCCACAGTCACGGAGCCACCCAGGAAGGAGATTTCCTTGTATGGAACACTTCCTTAGCCCCCGGCGAAAAAATGGAAGAAATAAGTGTGACTTACAATACATCCGATTTTGCCTTTAGTGAAGAAAAGACCCGTGACTTTGCGGATGACTACGATAACGGCAGCAGTTCATACGATTATAATTACAGCAGTGATGACGATGATATCGGAGAAACCATATACGGATTTGCAGGCCTTGCCTTTATTATTTTCATTTTTGTTAAATTAGGTAAGACTATAAACTACACTTCCAAAGGCGGATTTAAATCAGGCTCGACAGAGACTAAAAGAGTGGTTAAGCGTACCCTCATAAAGTATTATCCCACATGTCCCGGTTGCGGAGCCGTAAGACCTGAAAACAGTGAGAAGTGTGAATACTGCGGAAGAAGCTTTATTGAGAGCGAAGAAGTAATAGAAGAAAAGGAAATTAAAGATCCTCAGAAATACAATAATGAAGGTGTTTACCACTACGGCGATTCACCAAACACCTACGTTCGAGTTCACGTAACTCACGTAAGTGTGCCTCGCCCGAGACCTTCATGTGCTCATTCATCCTGCGCTCACTCATCCTGCGCCTGCGCACATTCCTGTGCTTGTGCCTGTGCATGTGCTTGCGCCGGAGGCGGCAGAGCAGGTTGCTCCACCAAGGATTTTTACAACACAAATCTTAAGCTTTCACAACTTTTAAGAAAGAAGAAAAATAAGTAAAAACTACCTTGACTTATTATTTTTACTATGGTAATATCATTTTCGTGCCTGAGATGGCACGAAAATAGATGTACGTGTAGCTCAGCTGGATAGAGCGTCTGGCTACGGACCAGAAGGTCGAGGGTTCGAATCCTTTCACGTACGT
>JAILCK010000314.1 GCA_024680435.1 Lachnospiraceae bacterium | reverse complement strand
TTCAAGAATCAAATCAAGAAGCATTCTCATGGTTATGAAGTTAACTTCAAAGCCACCCATATAAATACCGCGGCCTTTTCCGAAGGGATGTGCGGTGATAAGGGCTTTTCCGTCCTTTTCGCATAACACCCTTGTGTCTTCATCGGTAATATATAAGTGTTTCTTTGCACGGCCTTCATAATCACTTGATATCCAGTCTTCTTTAGATAAAAGGTTATCAAAGTGGCCGTGACACACTCTATCGCCTAAGTCTTTATCAACGCCAAGTACATGTGCCATGGTAAAGAATCTGTCCATGCCGGAAGCTCCGGAAGGTTCGTTTACTCCAAGGAATACGCCTCCGTCGTTAACCCACTTTGTAACGGTTGAAATGACTTCGGGGTCTTTCCAAGAGTCCCCTCCTGACCAGGCGGAGCCTGCTCTTCCTGCATTAATTAAAAGCTTAACGTCTTTAAGCTTACCGGCCTTAACATCTTCAAAGTTAATGTACTCAACTTCCACAGGGAGGCCTGAAAGGGCTTCGTTAATGTGGATTAAATCGTGCATATAGGTTTCATGGAAATGACCTGACAAAGTCCAGGATCTTAAGTGTCCCCAGTATGTAAGAACAGCCACCTTACAAGGAATGGTGTATGGTTTACCTGCATCATGTAAGCTGTTTATGACTCTGAATTCATCGGATATTTTTTCAATATAGTCAACAAAATCAGGGAAGCCTTCAACTAAGTGTAAGTATCCTCCAAGGCCGATTCTGTCAATCTTTTCTCTAAGCAATGCACGACGGATGTGAATCCAGTACTTCTTTGCATCTAAAGTGGGGTTTCCGCCTTCCATAAAGGTAGGAAGTCCGCCAAGGCCTACAGGGAAAAGGTAAGGATGAAGTCTTATTTCATGAGTGTCTACCTTAGCTCCTGCGCAAAGCCTTACTTCATATCCTGAAAATACGCACTTAATTAAACCGTCAAAGCCAAACTCTTCAAATCTATCGTTGTAAGGCTCTGTTCCAACCCATGAATCATCATAGAACACATAGGCTTTCTTGCCGTATTTATGCACTATATCAATAAGCTTTTTACCAAATGAAATAACAAAGTCATTGGTAAATTCCATCCAGTCTGCTTTATGAGGGTTACCGGGCATGTGAGTTACATGGAACTTTCCGCCGTTAACAAAATCCTCTGCAGTAAGTGAGTATCCGTACTTTTTTGAAAACTCATCAAGGGCAATATCGCTTACTGTAAAATCATAAGAAGCCCAGTCTGAGAACAAATGAGGATTTCTTACAGAAGACCCCCAAATCCATGCAAAATTGTAAAACATGGATGTAAATCTCACAACATTTGTGGCAGGGTGTTCTTTACACCAATTCTCCATCCAATCAAGCAAGTACTCTCTTGTTTCTTTGTACCTAGGGTCTATCTGCATTAAATGCTCTTTGTCCCAGTGATTGGTGGTGTGATTGTACATGGAAATCTCTTCCCATATACGGTAGGCTAAAAAGCTTACGGTGTAGTTGTGAAAAGGTACGGCATTTAATATTTCGACACTGCCTGATTCCTTTTTGTATTTCCAAAGTGACTTATCGACTTCTTTTCCTAAAGTTCTGTCGTATACCTGCCAGTATTTAAAGGCGGCTTCTTTATCGTTAATTGAAAACTGTTCTTTAAAAAAGTCCTTTAAAAGATCGATTGTAAGAGTGGTTTCTTTGGCCGTAACAGGTGAAGTGATAAGGAATGTCTGCTGAAGCTTATCTTTATTATCTTTAGCCCAGGCATTGTGGTCTCTTATAATACATATGGTTGAATAAATGTCATATCCTGCATTTAAAATGTCATCGGAAAGAACCGTTCCGTCCGAATCCCTTATAACATCTGCTCCCCATTTCTTTGCAAGTTTTAAAGTAAGGTCTTCATATCCGGCCTCGCCGGGAAGGGTGAATCCTCCCTGTAATTTGCTCACGTAGGTGCTCTCCTTTATTTGTTGGTTATTATCTCGTTTAGTCTGTCCATTTCAAGTTGATAGGACTTTGCATTTACTTCGTTTTCTTCTTTATCCGTAGGCATTTTTAAAAGCTCAGGATCAATCTCCCATGCAGGGACATCATCCTTAAGCATTCCGCCAAAGGCTTTGTAACAGTTTTCCTTTGCTCTTAATGCCACCCACTTCATTTCAGATGCTATAAAGCCTGCCATTATGTAGGCTCCGTAGTCGTTTGTATGGGTGTAGTCTCCGGGGAAGTAAAACTTCTTTGACTCTATTAGTCCGTTCTTTATAACAAGTTCCATGCTGTAACCGTGAAGGTCAAGAAGCGGAACATCGTATTCTTCCGAAACCTTTTCACATTCAATAGTGTAGGCTTTCAAAAAGTCGTTATAGCTCTCCCCTTCCTTAAACCAGGTGTTTCTGGCAAGGGAAGTGACGATTACGGGGAAAGCGCCTTTGGCTCTAACCTCTTTAATAAATCTAACAAGGTTATCTCTGTATCCTGTATCTGCCTTAAGGTGCTCACGCTTTTGATCGTTGTGCCCAAATTGAATGAAGAAATAGTCTCCGGGCTTAATGTAGCTTTCAATTACGGAAAAATGTCCTTCTTTTCTAAAGCTTTCCGTGGTAAGCCCTGAATGTGCATGGTTTGAAATTGCCACAGTGTTATTTAAATATGCGCTAAGCATCTGTCCCCAACCTGAGTAGGATGTGCCGGGTGAATATGGATAATTTGCCGGCTGATCCGCAACCGTTGAATCTCCCGCAATAAAAATAGTGGGACAGTTAACTTCTTTTACTTCTATTCTTGATACCTTAATGCCTTTTCCAATCCAGGTAATATCAAGATCTTTGTCATAATAAAGCTTTTCCTTAAACTCAGGGATTATGTCGCATACGTTTACGGTAAAAGAAAATGTTTCCTTACCTTTAAAGTTTCCGATGTAGTAAAGGCGTCTTCTTTCTAAATAAATTAAGGCTTGGGACCCGTCATTTTCCGCTTCTATTTCAACGGAATAATTGCCCTGCTTTAAAACATCACATTTAAAGAAAGTGGGTGTGGGCCTGTCGCTTTCAATGTCCATGGGAATAAATCCGCTTGAAAGCGCCGGAATCTGTAAAAGCTCCTGCTCTTCACGGTTTTCTTTAGTCACAAAACCGTAGCCTTTATCCTGTGTGTATAAGTCATCAGACGAAACTTTCACGCAGCCTCTTTTAGCTATTTCATTTTCTTCTCCAAAAAGGAATTCTTTTTGAAACATTAAAGTGCTCCGTCCTTTTCAATTTTTGATGAAACCAAAAGCTTACTAAAGAAAGCAAGAGCAAGACCCTGACCCCAGCCCTGAATCCAGTCTCTTGAAAT
>JAILCK010000285.1 GCA_024680435.1 Lachnospiraceae bacterium | reverse complement strand
CCAAGCGCATTCGATGCTGTGCTTTCTGCATTCGTGCACCTGACCGCTTACGCTTCCAAAGACAGTTCTTATAACGCCGTCGGCGCTTCTATAATATCTCGCGGTAAGTGTGCTTCCGCGACTCTCATCATAAAACTTTTCAACTTTATCGGGAGCGGCACCAAATACCTTGTCATCCCAAGAACTTTGATTCTTAAAGTCAACATCAAAACTCTTTTTAAGTTTATTAACCTTAGCGATGTGCTTTACTCTTTCTAAGCTTTCTTCATCCTGGAAAGGAAGCTCAGCAAGCATTGATTCTTCACCGCCCGAATAGAAGACAGGTTTGCTTACGTTAGTATTTAGTCTGGGGTGACCAAGAGATAATCCCCAAGGATTGTATCTTATGGGGAAGAGTGCGCTGCAAGGCATAAATCCCGCAAATGCATCGGGATACTCCATAAACATATCCCATGTCTTTCCGCTACCCATTGAAAAGCCGCTTGCGTAAATTCGCTTTTCATCTATGTCGTAACGTTTCTTAAGTGCGTCCAAAATCTCCATGATTTCTGTGGCTCTTAAAGAAAGGTGGTCATCGATTGCAACAAGCAAGAAACCATATTTGTGAGCAAGCTCCCACCAGCCCGAAACATAAGTTATATGAAGGGCCGTATCTCCGCCACCGTGGAAAGCAAGCACCATCGGAACCGGACCATTATCAAATAAGCCTTCGTTGTAGAAAGCAAAGTATCCTGCTTTATGAGTGGGCAAATCCTTGTATTTGCTTTCGTTATCGGGAGAAGTCTTAACTTCCACGATGCCTGTTTCTTCTTTTATCTTTAATGCTTCAAAGTCAGGCTCAATCTGAATCTGACCGCACCACATAAGGTACTTCTTTACAAAGTTGTCAAAGTCTTTTTCGGTCTCTGCTTTTTCTTTTATGAGAACGTGCTCACTGTCTTTAAATGCTTTGTTTATTTCTTCGCTGTTTCCGACACTTAATACAGCGATGTCTTTTCTTTCTACATTAGGTACAATGGATAATCTTTCCATTGAGCACATGGGGGGAGTGATTTCTCCGGGGCCCCAAAGGTATTCGCCGTTAATGGTTTTTAAAAGATTTTTGGCAACGTAATCTGCCGACTTTCCGTAACTGTAGATGTCAGCTCTAAACTTTGCACCCCTTATAAAGTATCCTTCAAAGCGCTTTTTAAAGAAATTATCCCATGCAACCACACCGTCTTCATAATCGGGATAAAGACTAACTTCTGAAATAAGCTCCTGATATAAAGACTCATCAGCATATGCCCAGCCGTCCTCACAGGTGGGGTAAACAAAGATTACAGGGGCATCGTATTTTGCTGCAATTCTTGTAAAGCCCCTTAGGGTTGCAAACTTCAAGGCTTCTTCTATATCCATTTTGTGCTCTTCAAATATTAGTAAGAGAGGCGCTCTAAAGCCATAATTATTTACCTGCCCCTCTAAATCATTGTCCGGCACAAACACTTTCGCATAAAAAGTCTTATATTTATTTTCCCAATATTTGCCCCCGGCAATCGCATGTACCAAAGGTCTTTCTTTAAGTCCCATATACCTTCTCCTTTGTTAAGTATGATTTAATTCTATTATTATGTTGTGCGCCTTGCAAGCAACAAAGTATAGTATAATCATAGGTAAATTATGACTGTTAAAAAACGAGGTAAACCATGAATGCACTCATTTTAGGAGGTAGCGGAGCCTTAAGCTCTGTACTTACAAAGCTTTTGTTAAAAGAACACAAAGTGTGGACGGTCACTCGCGGTGAAAGAAAAGGTGTCGATGGGGTAACGGCGCTTCATGCCGACAGAAACGACATAAAAACCTTAAAAGAAGTTTTAAAGAAAGAAAACATTCACTGGGACGTGGTATTTGACTGCATTTGTATGAATAAAGAACACGCTGAGGCCGATATAGAAATACTTTCCGAGTTTACCGATCGCTTGATAGTTATTTCTACCGATTCTGTTTATGACGGAAGATTTAAGAAAACTCCCGAAAACGAAGAGGGTATTTGCTTAAATGAATTTGGCGAAACAAAGGATTGTACCTACGGAGGAAACAAGCGCCGCATGGAGGCTGTTTTCTTAAAGTATATGAGAGAAGAAAAGGGGAATCTTAAGATAACGATTTTCAGACCGGGGCATATATACGGTCCGGGATTTATGCTTGGATGCTTCCCTGAGCACTCAAGACAGGAAGAACTTCCAAAGCTTATTAAAGAATGTAAGCCAATTCGCCTTGTGGGGCTTGGAACATATTTGATTCACCCCATTTACGTGGATGACTTGGCCCTTGCTATGATAGATTGTGTGAAAAAAGAAAAAACTTATAATGAAATCTTTTGTATCGGTGGCCCGGAGGCTATAGAAAATAAAGCATATTATGAATGCATAGCAGAGTATTTTGAAGTGCCGCTTAATTTAGAAGAAGTGCCCCTTACAGGATACCTTGATAAGCATCCTGAATACAGCGGCCACTTGTGTCACAGAATATATGATTTAAGCAAGCTTAAAACTTCAGGTGTAAGAATGCCTGAAGTTCACTTGCATGAAGGGATTGAATTAAGCCTAAAAGCCCTTGGGTACTAATTAAAATGCCTCGTGGATGCTCTTAAGTGAATGGTATGTTCCACAGGGATAAATTGTCTTTTTTCAGTGCCTTCCAAAAGACCAATCATGGCTTCCCCTGCATAGAATCCCATTTGCCTTGCGTCGATGTGGGCAGCGGTTATGGGTGGTGTGTGGCGGGCCAATTCATTACTGTCAAAGCAAGAAGCAAGCAAAACGTCCTTAGGGACCGAAAGCCCAAGTCTTGTGAGCACTTCATAAGACCATCCTGCAATTACATCGTCACAGCAAATGATGCCGTCACAACGTCTGGTAATTGCGGTTTCAACCGCAACTTTACAGGAATTATAATTAGATATATCTCTGAATATAAGGTTTGGATCCGGATTGACGGAGTAATCGGCAACTCCCATCATTGCGCCTTCAAGCCTTTTTATGTTTACGTTATAATTCATATTTCCCGCTATGAATGCTATGCGCTTGCAACCGCTGTTCATAAGGCTTGATGCAAGCTCTCTGCAGGCAAGAGCGGTATTTGAGTCAACCATAACCGCGTCTTTAATACCTGAGCCCACCACCACTACGGGAATCCCCTTTTTCTTAAGGTAAGAGTGGCTCTTTTCACCTGAAATTGCTCTTGTAAATATAACTCCGTCAAGAGCCCCCTTTTCAACGGCAGGAATAAGAGGCTCATACTCGTCCGTGTTACACAAAATTAGAAGAGTTTCATAGCCGTGATCGGCCAAAGCTCCGGCAGCACCAAGTAAGCAAAGGTGGAAAAAATCCGACTCATATAACAGGTCTCTTGATAGCACCACGCCTACGTTTCCGCTTTTTCGACCCGAAATAATGCTGTCACTTTGTTTTTTCTGCGAAGGGGAAATGTATCCAAGTCTTAGGGCAGCTTCCGTAACCTTTTTCCTTGTTTCTTCAGATACTCGTCCGTTTCC
>JAILCK010000266.1 GCA_024680435.1 Lachnospiraceae bacterium | reverse complement strand
TGCTAAGGACGTAAAGTTAAGTTCTTTTCTGATTTCTTCTACCATTGTTGCATACTTTTTAGAATCGGGATCTGCGTATTCATCAAGGACTTCCTGAGATACGTTTTCTGTTCCCTCAAGGCGGGCAATCACTCTTCTTGTGATTAAATCCATTTCAGATGAAGAACGGGAGAAGTTTAAGTACTTACAACCGTAAAGTAAAGGCGGGCAAGCGGGGCGGATGTGCACTTCCTTTGCTCCGCAGTCATACAAGAATTCGGTTGTTTCTCTTAACTGAGTTCCTCTTACAATTGAATCGTCTATTAAAAGAAGCTTCTTATCGCGAATCAAATCTTCAACCGCAAGTAATTTCATCTTTGCAATCAGGTTTCTTTGTGACTGCATTGTAGGCATGAAAGAACGGGGCCAGGTAGGTGTGTATTTAATGAAGGGACGAGAGAAGGGAACACCTGATTCGTTGGCATATCCTATGGCGTGAGCAAGTCCTGAATCGGGAACGCCTGCCACAACGTCAGGCTTTACATTGTCTCTCTTTGCCATCTTTTCACCGCAGATATAACGCATTCTTTCAACGCTTATTCCTTCATATGAGCTTGAAGGGTATCCGTAGTAAATCCAAAGGAAGGTACAAATCTTCATTTCCTTTCCGGGATTTACAAGTGTCCGGCACTTATCGGGGGTGATAACGGTGATTTCACCGGGGCCAAGTTCTTTATAATCGTGATATCCAAGATTTTTATATGCAAAGTTTTCAAAGGATGCACAAAAAGCACCTTCTTTTTGACCTATAACAATAGGGGTTCGCCCGTATTTATCTCTTGCACAGTAAATTCCCTTATCATTCATTAAAAGTAAGGATAAAGAACCGTCTATGGCTTCGAGGGCGTATTTAATACCCTCTATAAGGTTTTCTTTTTCGTTGATTAATGTTGCCACAAGCTCCGTAGCATTAATGTCTCCGCCGCTCATCTCTAAAAAATGGGAGTGACCGTTTTTAAAGATCTCGTCAACGAGCTCTTCTGTATTATTTATTTTTGAAACTGTTGTGAGAGTGTAAGTACCGTGATGAGAACGCACCAAAAGAGGTTGGGGTTCAAAGTCTGATATACATCCGATGCCGAAAGAACCGTGCATCTGTTGAACTTCTTTATCGAATTTAGTTCTGAAAGGAGAGTTTTCGATGCTGTGAATCGCACGATTGAATCCTTTCTCTTTGCTGTAAACACACATGCCTCCGCGACGTGTGCCAAGATGTGAGTGATAATCCACACCGAAAAACAAATCAAAAACGCAGTCGTCTTTCGACGCAACACCAAAAAATCCGCCCATGACGTTCTCCTTATGAAAACTTTTTTCAAATTACCCTTAAAAAATAGCATACATTTTTTTGCCCGTCTATGGGATTTTTTTAATCCGTTTCGATTTGTTAAGAATTATGAAAATTTGGATTCTTTGGTGTAATTTAATGTTATATATGCTAAAATCAAAGCTATGAAAAATAAGCTTAAACCCATTTTTAAAACTATAATTTGTCTTTCAATCCTGTTTCTTTTTACAGGCTGCGGTAAAAAAGGCAGGCCTTACGAAGACGCCGGATACGCATTTTTGGAAAACGGCCAGTCGGAAGAAGCCTTAGAAAGTTTTCAAAAGTCATTGGATGAAGAAAAAGAAACCAAAGAGTCTTTAAGAGGCATCGGAATAGCCTACCTTTCTTTGGGAAGATACGAAGAAGCGATAGATTCTTTTGTTAAAGCCTTAAATAAATCAAACGGAAGCATCAAAGACGTTGATTTTGACATAAACAGTTATCTTGGATACGCCTATGAAAAGGCAGAAAAGTATGAGGAAGCGGTGAATGTTTATACGGCGGTTTTAGACTTTAAGCCAAAGGACATAGATGCTTACTATAGAAGAGCAATCTGTTATTTAAAGCTTGGAGAGACCACTCTTGCTGATGAAGACTTTGCAATCGCAACTTCCAAAAACAACGATGATTACGACCTTCATATAAGGATTTATTTTTCAATTAAAGAAGCAGGCTTTGAAAAAGAAGCCGATGCGTATTTAACAAGTTTATTAAATGATTCAAAAAGAAAGATATCGGATTATGACAGAGGAAGAATCTGTTACTACTTAAAGGATTATTCAAATGCAAGGGTATATCTTGAAAAGGCAAAAGACCCTTCAAATCCCGATACCATCTTAATGCTTGGAAAGACCTACGAAGCAACAGGGGATAACACCTACGCAGCTTCTTTGTACGCAAACTACTTAGACCAAAAGGGAAACAACGCAGCTGTATACAATCAGCTTGGTGTTTGCAGATTTAAGCTTGAAGATTACGAAGGAGCACTGGCTGCCTTTTCTTTCGGCCTTAAGCTTGAAGACCCCGAATGGATGAGAGAGTTATCCTACAACGAAGCGGTTACCTATGAATACATGGGGGATTTTCAGACTGCTAAAGAAAAGATGGAAGAGTTCTTAAAGAACTATCCAAAGGATGAAAACGCCAATCATGAGCTTTTGTTCTTACAGACAAGAAATTAGTATTTAACCACGGCCATCCAACCCGGATGGCCTTTTTGTTTGGCTAAAGAACCCTCCTATGTAGATGCGAATAGTGTATACAAACGCAATATATTGTGGCGTCAAGGATTTTTTATACAAAATAAAGTATAAAAATTTGTTAAAAATTTTTAAAATTTAATTAACAACCGTTGACCGCGACACTCAAAAGCCTGTATTTAAGCCAAAAACCGAGGTTTTTTGGCAAAAACGAAAAACACAATATATGGTGTGAAACCGCTTTCTTTCGCCCGATATATGGTGTTTTTTAATTGACTTTTAATACCCCCTTTGCTAAACTTTTTTCTAGAGGCAATACTTAAATAATCGGGAGGAGAGTAGCACTAAATGTATCAGGTTATTAAAAGAGGCGGAGAAACAGCAGATTTTACTTTGACAAAGATCAGCGATGCCATCATGAAGGCATTCGTTGCGACCGAAATGGAGTATTCAAACGACATTATCGATCTTTTGGCACTCAAAGTAACTTCAGATTTCCAGCCTAAAATTAAAGATGGCGCTATTTCTGTAGAAGATATCCAGGACAGCGTAGAAAAGGTTTTGGAACAGACCGGTTATACAGATGTAGCAAAGGCTTACATTCTTTACCGCAAACAGCGCGAAAAAATGCGTGAGATGAAATCCACAATCTTAGACTACAAAGAAGTGGTAAATAAGTACGTAAAAGTTGAAGACTGGCGTGTTAAGGAAAATTCTACCGTAACATATTCAGTAGGCGGACTTATTCTTTCAAACTCCGGAGCTGTAACCGCAAACTACTGGCTTTCAGAAATTTATGACAATGAAATTGCTGAAGCACACCGTAATGCGGATATTCACATTCATGACCTTTCAATGCTTACAGGTTATTGCGCAGGATGGTCATTAAAGCAGCTTATTACAGAAGGCCTCGGTGGTATACCCGGAAAGATTACATCTGCACCCGCAAAGCACTTATCCGTTCTTTGCAACCAGATGGTTAACTTCCTTGGAATCATGCAAAATGAATGGGCAGGCGCTCAGGCATTTTCTTCATTCGATACATACCTTGCTCCTTTTGTTAAGGTAGACAACCTTTCATATCCTGAGGTTAAAAAGTGCATCGAGTCCTTTAT